>JANJTH010000828.1 GCA_024711205.1 Planctomycetota bacterium
CCGGGCGGCCCCCGGCGGGGCGCCCGCCCGCGGCGGCGCCGCCGCGGCCAGGCCAGGGCGGAGGGAGGCCCGGGCCGGTCGGGCCCGGCCGCCCGGGCGGCCCCTTCAAGCCGCGCTAGGCGTCGTGCCGACGAGGGGTCAGCGGCGCTCCGGCGCCGGAGGGGGACCCATGACCGACGACGACCGCCCCGCCTGCGAGCCCGAGCTCGACGACCGCGCCTGGACGAGCGAGGTCCGCGCGGCCATGTCCGCGATCCGCCGCGCGGCCTGGCGCGCCCGCCGCGAGCGCGCGCGCGAGGACGGGGTCAGCCCCTGGGCGGTGTGAGCCCGGGCGCCCTGGAAGAAGTCCTCGTCGAAGGCCGCCGCGAAGCCAGCGGCGTCGCCTGCGAGGCAGGAGCGACTCGAGCCCTCCTGGAGGGGCCCTGAGCTGCGGTCGACGAAGCAGGCGGCGTCGAGGGCGAGCGCGGTCGAGCCGGCGACTCCTTCCAGGGCGCCGAGCCCCGCGCGACGCGCGAGCGCCGCGTCCGGGCGACCGAACGGCCGGAGTGCCCGGGCGCGGAGTCGATCTCCCGCGCGCCGAGCGGGCCACGCGGGCCCGCCTGGGGGCCCTCGCGCGAAGCGCGCCCCGCAGCACCCCCGGAGACCAGACCGGTCTGCGTTCGCTCGGAGGCGATCGACTGCCGCTCGACGGCCCTCCTCCGGCCTGGACCGGGCGCGCGCCCGCGTTCCTGCACAAGCATTTAGAATCCGGTTGCACACGGACTGGTGCCTGCGCATCCTGGCCCTCGAGGGAGGGGCCATGGGTGCAGCGCGGGCCGCGGCCGGAGCCGGGGCGATCCTCGTCTGCGCGCTGGTCTGCGCCGCCTGCAGCGGCGGGGGCGGCGGCGGCGGCGGTGGCGGCGGCGGTGGCGGTGGCGGCGGCGGCGGCGGCGGGTCGAGCACGAGCCTGACCCTCGTGCCCGACGGCGCGCCCGCCGCGGGCGGGGCCGTCGTCGAGGCGACGGCGACGCCCGCGGTCCTCGACCCGGCGGGCCCGGCGGCGACGGTCACCGTGGGCGGCGTGGCGGCGACGGGCGTCGTCGTGACCGGGCCTGGCGCGCTCCGCTTCACGGTCCCCGCGAACCCCGACGGGAACCTGGGCGGCCCGAAGCCGGTCATGCTCGCGCAGGGCGCGATCACCGGCGCGGGCACGCTCCGCTACGACCCGGCCGCGCCGACGCTGGCCGCGGTCTCGCCGACCTCGGGCCCGCGGACGGGCGGGTTCCTGCTCACGCTCACGGGGACCGGCTTCGTCGCCG
Source organism: Planctomycetota bacterium (assembly GCA_024711205.1). Lineage (GTDB taxonomy): Bacteria > Planctomycetota > J058 > J058 > J058 > JANJTH01. Next base: position 1,299 of record JANJTH010000828.1, read on the forward strand.
GCACGACGGTCCGCGTGGGCGGCGTCGATGCGGGCGGCGTCGCCGTCGCCTCGCCCACGCAGCTCACCTGCTCGGCCCCGAGCGGGCCCGCGGGCCCCGCCGACGTCGAGGTCCGCCACCCGGCCGGGCTCACGGCCACGCTCGCGCAGGCGTTCAATCGACTCGAGGTCGCGCCCGCGACGCCGGGGAGCCTCGTCGCGACCGTCGTCTCGGGCACCCACGTCCGGCTCACCTGGCAGGACACGTCGGACAACGAGACCTCGTTCGAACTCGAGCGCAGCGCGGGCGGCGGGGCCTTCGCGCCGCTCGCGACGTTGGGGGCGAACCAGACGCAGCACGACGACACGACGGTGGTCGCGAACGCGAGCTACGCCTACCGCGTGCGCGCGCGCAACGCCGTCGGCCCCTCGGGCGACTCGAGCACGGCGAGCGCGTTCACGAACCTCCCGCCCACGATCACGTTCAGCACGGCCGACGCGCTCGTCGTCGACGCGTGGTCCCGGGTCGTGATCGACGTGACCGTCTCCGACCCCGAGGGCGACCCGATCGACCTGACGCTCCTCCACGCGCCCCCCATGTGCGACTTCCCGCCCGTGCGCGGGGCCACCGGCCCGCTCACGCGCCGGCTCGTCTGGCGCCCGCATGACGGCCTGGGGCCGGACCTTCGCCTGTTCTTCGAGGGCCGGGCGGGTGGCGGGCCGCCTTCACGAAGGTCGATCCACGTGACCCTCGAGGGCACGTCCGGGCGCGACGCGTTCCGTATCGGAGACGTCACAGGCGACGGGAGGCTCGACGTGGTCGTCGGCGCGGGGGACGCGGACGCCCCGGGAAAGCCCGACGCAGGCGGTCTGTTCGTATGGTCCGGCACGACCTCGCCCTCCGGCCCACCGACGGCCGAGCTTCGGGTGCCAGCAGGCATGCCGCACGTCGGCCTTGGAAAGCCCAACTACCTCCTGTTCGACGTGACCGGCAACGGGACGCTCGACATCGTCGCCCCCACCCTCGTCCCGAGCCCGGGGACCGGCGTCGAGCACGTGCTCCTCGTCTGGGAGGGCGGGGTGGGGCTTCAAGGCGCCCCGCTGCCTACGGCGATCCTTCGCTCCCTCCCTAACTCCGCGTCCTCGTACCTCAACGCTTTCACGGTCGGGGACGTCACCGGCGATGGGGTGTCGGACGTCCTCTGGGAGTCCCGGGAAGAAGGAGTGATCCTCGTGTGGTCCGGGGGGCCGTCGCTCACCGGGAGCCCGGCGCCTTCGGCGCGCCTCCAAGGGCTCACGCGCTCCCACTTCGTCCTGCCCCTGTTCACGTCCCCCTTCCGCCTCGCAGACGTCGACGGAGACGGCGTTCGTGACGTCATCTTCAACGAACGAGTCCTCGTGGACCCGTTCAGCACCGCACGCCGAGGCGGACTGCTCATGTACAAGGGCGGGGCGAACCTCCAGGGAGCGGTGCAGCCGGTCGCGCGCCTCTTCTTCGCCGGGGATACGACGAACTCGGGGCTGTCGAGCCCTCTCGCCCTGTATTTCGAGGACATCACGGGCGACGGCCGCCGTGACGTCGTCCTGGCCGACTCGGGCGTCGGCACGGCCGGCCACGCCAACGTCGGCGCCTTCGTGATCTGGAGCGGGGCCGCCCTCGCAGGCGACGTCCAGGCGACGACCACGCTCTGGCCGCCGAACCCGAGCCCGTTCCGCGGGTTCGCCGCGTTCACCTCGGCGTGGACCCTCGCGGACGTCACCGGCGACGGCATCGTCGACGTCGTCGCGATCGACGCGAAGGGGGCAGGCACGGCGCCAGGGGCCGTCGGGGTCGTCCTGGTCTGGGCCGGCGGCGGGCTCTCGGCGACGCCAGCCCCGACGGCGTCGCTCTCGGACCCGGGCGGCAGCGTGACGGACCAATTGTTCTCCCTGATCCAGAGCCACCGATGGCACCTTCAGGTCGTCGACCTCACGGGAGACGGCGTCCCGGACGTCGCCGTCTCGGCGACCAAGCACGACTCGGGGGGCGTGACGGATCGCGGGGCCGTGCTGGTCTGGCCAGGTGGGGCCGGACTGAGTGGGACCCCGGCGCCGATCGTCCTGGTCGACCCAGCGGCCGCAGCCAACGGCTTGCTCGAGGCCCGGTGGTTCGAGGACGTGACCGGCGACGGCGTGGTCGACGTCGTCGCGGCCTCCTTCAACGCGACGGTCGGCGGAGTGGTGGGCGTCGGACGTGCGCTGGTCTGGTCCGGAGGTCCAGGTCTCCTCGCAGCTCCTGGTCCGACTGCCACGCTCGAAGCTCCGGGGCACTCGAACTCCCTCCTCCTGGGGAGCGAGCCGCTGGCTACGGCCTACGCGGACTTCGACGAAGACGGGGCGCGCGACATCGTGCTGGCGGCGCCGCACGCGACGGTAGGTGGGCAAACGAGTGCTGGGGCCGTCTTCGTCTGGCGGGGGGGCGCGAGCCTTTCGGGGACCGTCGCCCCCGTCGCGACCCTGACGTCACCTGCACCGTCACAGAGCGACCTTCTGGGGCGAGTCGACCATCCGCAGGCGCCCCTCCTGACGGCCGACGTGACCGGCGACGGGCGAGTCGACCTCGTCGTCGTCAACCACAGAGCCATGGTGTCCGGTCAGCCGAGCGCTGGCCGGGTCTACGTGTGGTCAGGGGCCACGTTGAACGGGAGCCCCGCGCCGATCGCAGAGCTCCGGTCTCAGAACCCGCAGGCCTCGGAGTATCTCGGCGGCGACAACGCCACCTACGGCGGGTCGGGCGTCTTGCACCTCGTCGACCTGTCCGGGGACGGCACCCTCGACGTCGTCGCGTCGACCCGCCGAGGCAGCCCCGGCGGTGTCTCCGAAGCAGGGCTTGTCCTCGAGTGGGCTGGCGGCGTCGGGCTCAGTGGAGTTCCAGCGCCGAGGGCGACATGGACGATCCCTGGGGCTCAACCGCAGGACTGGCTCGGCTTCTTGCGCTACCCCTGACCCCCGCCCTCACCCCGGCCAGCGCAGGTGCGTGGTCGACGCGCGCCGGGTCGTCGCGCCCGGGAAGCGGGCCTCGAGCCAGGCCCGGGCCTCGGGCGCGAGGTGGCAGGCCTCGACCGTGAACGCCTCGAGCGGCAGGGCGCCCAGGCGCTCGAGCGCGGGCAGGCTCCAGGGCCGCGCGCAGCCGTGGAGGCGGAGCGCGCGCAGCGCGGGGAGCGCCGCGATCGCCGCGAGCGCGCCGTCGCCGGGCGACCAGGAGTGGTCGGGGTCGCCGAGCGCGAGCGCGCGCAGGCCGGGGTGCCCCGCGAGCGCGGCGACGCCGACGTCGGTGAGCCGCTTGCAGCGCCAGAGGTCGAGCGCCTCGAGCCGGGGCACGCGCGCGAGCGCGCGGAGCCCCGCGTCGTCGAGCCAGTCGGGGTGCTCGCCGTACTCGCTCGGCCCGTGGACCGTGAGCGCGCGGAGCGCCGGGAGCTCGCGGAGCTGGCCCAGGAGCCGCGCCGGCGCGGGGTCGTCGCCCGCGGGGAAGCAGCCCGTGAGCTCGAGGTCGGCGAGGCGGGGGAGGCGCCGGAGGAGCTTCAGGACCGAGCCCGGGCGCAGGCGGCCGCCCGCGAGCGCGAGGGTCTCGAGCCCGTTCAGCGCGTGGAGCCAGCCCAGCTCGCGGCTCGTGAGCCGCGGGTCGCGCACGCCGTCGACGGCGAAGCTCGGGACCGCGCGCAGGCGGAGCCGCCGGAGGTGCCCGAGCCCGCGCAGGGGCGCGAGCCCGTCGGGCCCGAGCCGGGCGCAGTCGACGGAGAGCGCCGGGGCGCGCGCGGCCGCGACGCTCCGCGCGAGCGCCGCGAACGCCGCGTCGTCGGCCGGGCGCGCGTGCACGCGCCAGGCGCGCGCG
>JANJTH010000857.1 GCA_024711205.1 Planctomycetota bacterium
GGCGCGCGCCGGTGGCCGCGGGCGCCCCCGGGTCGAGGTCGTCGGCCCGCCGGCAGGCCGCCTGGCAGGCGGTCCACAGGCAGGCCGCGGCCACGCCCTCGGGGTCGCGCCACGCGAGCCGCTCGAGGGCCGCGTCCCGCGACCGCGCGTCGACGCCGAGCGCGCGCGCTCCGTCCCCGAGCGCGTGGACGAGCGCCCCCGGCCCCTCGCGCTCGAGGAGGTCCCGGGCCCAGGCGACCGTCCCGGCGATCACGCGCCGCCGGGCCGCGTCGTCGAGGTCCTCGCGCAGGCGCCGGCAGGCGCCCTCGTCCTCGAGGTGCCAGGCGAGCGCCGGCCCCTCCAGCTCGCGGGGCGGGTGGGCCAGGAGCGCGCGGCGCAGCGCCCGGCGCGTGACCCCGGGGGCGAGCAGGTCGTCGCCGTCCGCGGGGCCCTCCTGGCCCGGGGCCGCTGCGGCGTCGGCCTCGGCCTCGACGTCGGGCCAGGCGAGCCACCCGCGCGCGAGCTCCTCGCGGTAGCGCGCCTCGGGCCAGGTCGTCTCGCCGCCCAGCCGCGCCCGGGCGACCTCGAGCGCCTCCTCGAAGGGGAGGTGCTGGAGCGCGTGGAGCGTGTTGTGGTGCACGAACGCCCGGAGCGGCCCCTGGCGCGGGAGCAGCTCCGCGGCCCGGGCCACGCACGCGCGCAGGCGGGCCTCGAGGGCGCTTGTCCGGCCCGCGCGCGGGTCGTGGCCGTCGGTGGGCGAGGTCGTGGGCGTCCTGCCGGGCGCCGCGCCCGGGGGCGGCCGAACCCACCCGTCACTCGCGCGCCGCTCGGGCGGGACTGTACCCCCGGGGCCGCGGCGCGGGGAAGGGGCCCGGCGAGCAGCCTCGCCCGGGGGCCTACAATCCGCGGGCCGGCCGGCGGGGAGGGCGCGATCGCGGGGGAGGGGGCGAGCTCGGCCGTCTGCGTGTTCTGCCGCGACCCGCTCGGCAGGCAGCCGCGGGCCACGTGCACGGAGTGCCAGGTCGCCGTCCACGCCGAGTGCGCGGCGGAGCTCCGGCGCTGCCCGACGATCGGCTGCGTCGAGGCCTGGCCACCCCCCGTCGTCGCGGTCCCCCCGACCGACGCGGTCACGGGTGGGCCGATCGGGCCGACCGCGCTCGTGGTGCCGGGCCTCGGGCCGAGGGCGTCCGCCTCGGCCGCGCCGGACACGCCCGGGCCCGAGAAGCCGGCCCCGCCCGAGCCCGAGGCGCCGGCCCCGTCGCGCCGCCCCCGAGCGCGCTGGCGCGTCGCGGCGGCGCTGGCGCTCGCGGCGCCCGGCCTGACGTGGGCCGCCCACGCGCGGCCCCGCCCCGGCGTCGAGCACGTGCTCGGCGGCTGGTTCACGGGGCACGGGAGCGGGCTCAACACGGCGCTCGGGACCTGGCACCGCGAGGGCCACCGCAACCGCCGCAACGTGTCCGTGGTCGGCGCCGCCTTCTCGAGCGACGGCGAGCGCCTCGCGACGCTCGGCCAGGACGGCGAGGTGCGGCTCTGGAGCACGTCCACGGGCCGGGAGCTCGCCCGGCCGCGGGCGCCCGACGGCGAGCGCACGGAGGAGCGCTGCCTCGGGACCGGGACAGCCGGCGTCGACCTCGCGCTCGCCTCGGGGACGCGGGTCGCGCTGCTGCGCGGCGCGCTCGAGGCGCGCGCCCGGGGGGGGCCGGGCGCGCCAGCCTGGGCTTCGCCGCTCCCGCCCGACGAGCGGGGCGACGAGGCGTTCGTGCGCGCCGCGTGGGTCTCGCCGCCCGCGCCCGAGCGCGGCCACGACGGCCCGGGCGTGACGCTCCGGGTCGCGCTCCAGGAGGGCTACGCCATGCGCGTGGTCGAGCTCGGGCCGGGCGCGGCCTCCCCCCGGCGCGTCCTGGACGTGCGCCTCGGCCGCGCCCTCTTCGTCGCCGCCGCCGTCTCCCCCGACGGCGGCGCGCTCGCGGTCGGCGCCCCCCGGGTCGCGCTGTGGGACCTCGCCGCGGGCCGGAGCCGCACGCTCGCGGCCGAGTCCCACGGCGCGCTCGCCTGGTCGCCCGACGGCCGGCACCTCGCCGGCCGCACCCTGACCGAGGTCGTCGTGTGGGACCTCGCGGCGCGCGCCGCGGGCCCGCCGTCGGCGCGCCTCCCGGTCCCGGGGGCCTGGTCGGGCGTCGACCTCCTCGCGTTCGACGCCCGCGGCGAGCTCCTCGTCGGGGTGGGGAGCCGCCGGGTGTTCGTGTGGGACCTCGCGACCGGGCGGCTCCTGGCCGACCACCCGAGCCACGGGACCTCGGTCCACGCGCTCGCCGCGAGCCCGTGCGGGCGCTGGTTCGCGACCGGCGCGAAGGACCAGACGGCCCGGCTCTGGCGGCTCCCGGGGCGCTGACGCGGGCGGCCCTCGCCGAGGACCTCCGCGGCGGCGCTCAGCCGAGCGCGTCCTCGACCGCGGCGCGCAACCGACCGTAGCGGAGGGGGCCGGCCCGCGGAGCGCTCGCGGCGCCCCACCGCCCGAGCGCGAGGTCGAGCGCCTCGACGAACGCGGGCGCGTTCGACACGACGACGAGCTCGCCGAGCCAGCGGAGCGAGTTCCGCTTGAGGTTCGCCGAGCCGACGAGCGCGAGCCCCGCGCCGTCGGCGGCCCGCGCGACGAGGGCCTTCGCGTGGAGCATGCGCGGGGCCGCGAGCACGCGGGGCGGCGGGCCGGCGCCCCCGCGCGCGAGGAGCCGCGCCACCGCGCGCCGGTTCGCGTGCTCGTAGACGTTCGCGCGCCCGAGGAGCTCGACGCCCGCGAGGTCGACGTAGGCGAAGGCGGCCCGGAGCGTCGTCCAGCGCGGGTCGCCGAGCACGTCCTCGAGGAGCGGCCGCACGCCGAACGCGCCGCGCTCCGGCGCGTTCGCGACGAAGCGCGTCTCGGGGCCGGGCGCCCCGGGCCCCGCCCGCGCGGGGAAACGGAATGGCATACTGGTGTCACGAGTTCAATAACGCAAACAACACAACTAAACCATATATAAGGACTGCCAATCTGCCTATTGGGTGCGGTATGACTTGCACCGACACGGTATCAACGACAATGGACTTTAATTGTTGTGCAGTAACTTCTTATGGTGGTGTAGATGAAACCGTTGGGTATGATTTTATATACAAAATCTCAGGTACGGCAGGCAATGATGTACGAGCCCACATCGCGACCATCCGACCGCTCACGACATTCAACTCAGAAACGAATCGGGC
>JANJTH010000908.1 GCA_024711205.1 Planctomycetota bacterium
CCGCGGCCGTCGACATCGCCGGCGCCGCCGAGGCCGCGGCCGCGCCGGGGGACGACGCGGCCGCGCGCGCGGCCTGGCGGGCCTGGCTCGCGCGGTGGCGCCCGGCGATCGACCTCCGGGACCCCTGACCGGGCTATCCTCGCGGCCGTTCGAGCCTCGGGGGCCCCGGCCCCCGGGCGAGGAGGACCCGGCTTGACGCCCGAGACCGGCGAGCCCGCGCGCGCGCGCGGCCGCCACCGCCACGAGGACCCGGCCGTCGCGGCCGCGATCGACGCGCTCGTGGCCCGACTCCCGGCCGGCGCCCGCAACGCCGACCTCGTGGCGGACCTCGTGACGACCGCCATGGAGCTCCCGCGCGACGGGCTCGACCGCGGCGAGCTCAAGCTGATCGCGTCGACGCTGCGCGACTTCCAGCAGGCGTTCCGCGTGTTCGGCGGGCACCGCGAGCGCCGCAAGGTCTCGATCTTCGGCTCGGCGCGCACGCCGCCCGACGCGCCCGTCTACGACCTGGCCCGGCGCCTCGCGCGCGCCGTCGCCGAGCGCGGCTACATGGTGATCACGGGCGCGGGCCCCGGGATCATGCGGGCCGGCAACGAGGGCGCGGGGCGCGCGAGCAGCTTCGGGGTGAACATCCGCCTGCCCTTCGAGCAGGAGAGCAACGACCAGATCGCGGGCGACCCGAAGCTCATCACGTTCAAGTACTTCTTCACGCGGAAGCTCTCGTTCGTGAAGGAGACGGACGCGATCGTCCTGTTCCCGGGCGGGTTCGGGACCATGGACGAGGGCTTCGAGGCGCTCACGCTCCTCCAGACCGGCAAGTGCGACCCCATGCCGATCGTGCTCATGGACGTGCCGGGGAGCGACTACTGGCCGTCCTGGGACGCGTACATCCGCGAGAACCTGCTCGCGAAGGGCCTGATCTCCGAGTACGACCGCAACCTGTTCCGGGTCACGTCGGACGTGCAGCAGGCGGTCGCCGAGCTCGAGCAGTTCTACCGCTGCTACCACTCGCTCCGCTACGTGGGGGACTACACGATCCTGCGCCTGCGGCGCCGCCCGGTCCCGCGCCTGCTCGAGGTCCTGAACGAGCGCTACCGCGACCTGCTCGCGGACGGCGACTTCGAGGTCCTCGACGGGCCGCACGACGCCGAGCGCAACGAGCCGGAGGCCGTCCGCGCGCTCCCGCGGATCGGCTTCCGGTTCGTGCAGCGCCGCTACGGGCGCCTGCGCCGCCTGATCGACGAGCTCAACATGATCGAGCGCGACGAGCCGGCCGTGTGCGAGACCGCCCCGCCCGCGGGGAGCGGCGCGCTCGGCCTGCCCGCGCACGACGACGCGGTCTGAGCCACGCGCGAGGGCCGGGCCGGGCGCGGAGCGCGCTCGACCCGGGCGCCGGCCGCTAGAACGCGGCGAGGGCCGCCGCGAGCTCGCCGCGCTCGGCCGGGTCGTCGCCCGTGTCGAGCTCGAGCCCGAGCCGGCGCATGGTCCGGTAGAGCGCGTAGCGGGTCACGGCGAGCCGGCGCGCGGCCTCCGCCTTGTTCCCGCGGCAGCGCGCGAGGACGCCCCGCACGTAGTCGCGCTCGCGCGCCTCGAGCGCGGCGAGGAGCTCGGCGTAGGGGAGGTCGTCGTCGGGGCCGGCCGCGGCGGCGGCCGCCGCCGGCGCCTGGCGCAGCGGGCCGCGCTTGAAGGGCAGGGCCGAGACCTCGAGCCGGTCGCCGGTCGAGAACAGCGCCGCGACGCGGATCGCGTTCTCGAGCTCGCGGACGTTGCCGGGCCAGTCGTGGGCGAGGAGCGCGTCGAGGACCTCGGCGTCGAGCGCGGGCGGCTCGCCGCCGTCGCCCTCGGCGCCCTGCTCCTCGGCGAGCCGCTCGAGGAAGGCCTGCGCGAGGGCCGGGATGTCCTCGGGCCGCTCGCGGAGCGGGGGGAGCGTCACGTCGAGGACGGCGAGCCGGAACAGGAGGTCCTCGCGGAACAGGCCCTGGCGGACGAGCGCCTCGAGGTCCTTGTGGGTGGCGGCGATCACGCGCACGTCGACGCTGCGCGTCCGCTGCCCGCCGAGCCGGCGGACCTCGCCCTCCTGGAGCACGCGCAGGAGCTTGGCCTGCATGGGGAGCGGCATGTCGCCGACCTCGTCGATGAACAGCGTGCCGCCGTGGGCGCGCGCGAACAGGCCGTCGCGCGTGCGGTCGGCGCCGGTGAACGCGCCGCGCTCGTGGCCGAACAGCTCGCTCTCGACGAGCGACTCGGCGATCGCGGCGCAGTTCTCGGGGACGAACGGGCCGTCGCGCCGCGCCGAGCGCAGGTGGATCGCGCGGGCGACCAGCTCCTTGCCGGTGCCCGTCTCGCCGCGGATCAGGACGGGCAGGCCGCTGCGCGCGACGCGGTCGATCCGCGAGGCGAGGAGGCGCATGACCGGGCTCTCGCCCACGATCCCCTCCTCGGGGCTCCAGACGCTCGCGTTGCGGATGATCACGGGGCGCTCCTTCCGGGCCGGGTTCGGCGCGTGGTGGGGGTCGGGGGACGGGGCGCGCGGCCGCCGCGGGCGCGGCCGGCGCGGGAGACGAAGTGGCGCCCTGGACGAGCCCGCCGCGGCGGAGACCTCCGCCCGCGGCTCGCTCGACCTGCGCTTCCGAGCGGGTAGGAAGCGACCAGCGTGCCGAAGGCGCGCGCGCGCCAGGCGCCCGATCAGGAAAGGGGTTGGAGCGGTGACCGCCCGGGGGCCCCCTTTTCGGCCGCATTTCAGCGAGGGGTCGCCGGCGCAAGGCAGGTGGGGCGCCTGGCACGGACGGGGCAAGGTTTGCCCGGCGACGGCACGCACGGCCGGGTCGGGCGGGGGCGCCGGTACTACGACCGGGCGGTTCGTATTATCCTGAGCGCGTGCACATCCCCGACGGGTTCCTGAGCGGCGGGGTCGCGGCGGCGACCGGGGCCGTCGCGCTGGGCGCGGTCGCCTGGGCCGTGGTCCGGGCGGAGCGCGCGGACGACGACCGGACCGTGCCCCTCGTGGGGACGACGGCGGCGTTCGTGTTCGCGGCGCAGATGCTCAACTTCCCCGTCGCCGCGGGGACGACCGGGCACTTCCTGGGGGCGGGGCTCGTCGCGGCCCTCGTCGGCCCGCTCGCGGCCGTGCTCGTGCTCGCGCTCGTCCTCGCCGTGCAGGCGCTCGTGTTCGCGGACGGCGGCGTCACCGCGCTCGGCGCGAACGTGTTCAACATGGGCGTCGTGGGCGGGCTCGTGGCCTGGGGCCCGCTCGCGCTCGCGCGGCGCGCGCGGCCCGGCTCGCGGCCGGCGCTCCTCGCGGCCGCCGGGCTCGGCGCGTGGGCGTCGGTCGTCGCGGGCGCGGCCGCGTGCGCGGTCGAGCTGGCGCTCTCGGGCGCGTCGCCGCTCGGGCTCGCGCTCGGGGCGATGACGGCGTGGCACGCCCTGATCGGCGTCGGCGAGGCCCTGATCACGACGACCGTCCTGGGCGCCGTGCTCGCGGCGCGGCCCGACCTCGTGGCGGCCTGGGCGCCGACCCCGGCGGCGCCTTCCTCCGGGGCTCCTGGCCCGGTCGGCGGGCCCGCGCCGGCGCCGGCCCCGGCGGGCGGGTGGACCCCGTGGCGGGTCGGCGGCGCGCTCGCGCTCGCGGGCCTGCTCCTGGGCGGGCTCGCCTCGCCGTGGGCCGCGGGCGACCCCGACGGGCTCGAGCGCGTCGCCCACGACCTCGGCTTCGTGGAGCGCGGCGAGGGCGAGCCCGCCTGGACGCGCAGCCCGATCCCCGACTACGCGGTCCCCGGGGTCGCCCACGAGGGCGCGGCCACCGGGCTCGCGGGCGTGGTCGGCACGGCGCTCGTCCTCGCGGCCGGGCTGGGCCTGGGCTGGGCGGCGGCCCGGGTCGGGCGGCGCGCGCC
>JANJTH010000916.1 GCA_024711205.1 Planctomycetota bacterium
GGGCGCGGGCGTCGCGCCGGCGGCCGCGCCGGGCGCGGGCTCCGGGCCACCGCGCGCGGCCGCCGCCGCGAGGCCGGGGCCGGGCGCGATCGGCAGGGGCGCGCCTTCGTCCGAGCCCTCGCCGGGCCGCTCGGCCGGGCGCGTGTCGAGCTCGAGCCGCCAGCGCCGCTCGCCGCCTTCGCCCGGGGCGCCGGCCTGCCCTGGACCCTGGGCGCCGGGCTTCTCCTGGAGCCAGATCTCGAGCGTGCCGAGCTCCGTGTAGCGGGCCACGAGCTCGACCGGGAGCGTGCGGAGGCGCTGCGTGCGCTTCTTGCCCACGCGGATCACCGTGTGGAGCGGCGCGAGCTCCTCGTGCTCCTCCGGGTCGAGGTCGACGAGGGCGCCCGGCGCGTCCTCGCGCGCGGTCGCGGTGTGGAACGGGAACACGACCGGCGTGTTGGCGCGCACCTCGAGCGGGTGGCGGTCGATCGTCACGACCGCGCCCTCGTCGAGCCCGCGCGGGACGAGGCACAGCGCGCGCCGCGCGCGCCCCGGCGCCCCGCCCACCTCGACGTAGTAGGAGCGGCCGGCGCCGCTCTTGATCCGCGTGCCCTTGCCGCGCCGCACGAGCCCGTAGTAGGCGGCCCCCTGCGCGACGGCCAGGTCGAGGTCGGCCCCCTCGAGCTCGCCGGGGCGGTCCTGCCACTGCCCGAGCGCGTCGAGCACGCGCGCGCGGAGCGCCGCGGTGCGGAACACGCCGCCGTTGAACAGCACGTGGTCGACGCGCGCGAGCGCGCCGCGCTCGGGCCCGTGCCGGCCGAGGAACCGCCGCAGGTGCCGCGTGATCGCGGGCTCCGCCTCGTAGGGCAGCCCGAGCTCCTTGAGCGCGCCGCGGCGCTTGAGCGGCGGCTCGTCGCGCGGGACGAGCGGGAAGAACCCCTCGACGATCGCGTCCGCGACCTCCGCACGGGTCAGCTCGACCTCGAGCGTGCCCCCCACGAGCCGCGACCCGCGCCCGGCGATCGCGACCTTCGTGCGCTCGGGCGGCGCGGCGGCCTGTCCGTCCGGCCCCGGCGCGCCCGGCTCGAGCAGGCGCTCCTTCGCCTCGCGGCAGGCCTGCACGAGCCCGCTCCAGGCCCGCGCGTCGAGCTGGCGGCCGAGCCGCTCCTCGACCCGCCGCGCGAGCGCGAGGTCCATGTTGTCGCCGCCGAGCAGCAGGTGCTCGCCCACGGCCACGCGCTCGAACCCGGGCCCGTCGTCGCCCGCGGCGGGCGTCACGCGGATCAGCGAGAAGTCGGTCGTGCCGCCGCCCACGTCGCAGACGAGCACGGTCTCGCCCGGCCGGAGCCGCTCGGTCCAGGTCGCCTCGTGGCGCGCGATCCAGGCGTAGAGGGCGGCCTGGGGCTCCTCGATCAGGACCGCGTCCTCGAGCCCGGCCCGGCCGATCGCGGCGACCGTCAGCTCGCGAGCGATCTCGTCGAAGGAGGCCGGCAGCGTGACCACGACGTCCGCCCGCGCGAGGCGCTTCGCGTCGTCGTCGCGCGCGACGAGGTGGTCCCAGGCCTCGCGGACGTGCGCGAGGAGCGCGGCCTCGACGTCGACGGGCGAGCGGCGCGGCACGTCGTCGCCCGCGCCCCAGGGGAGGATCGCCGCCGCGCGGTCGACGCCGGGGTGGCACAGCCAGCTCTTGGCCGAGGTCACGAGGCGGTCGGGCACGAGCGCGCCGCGCGCGCGCGCGAGCGCGCCCACGACGAGCGGGCCGGCGCCGCCGGCGCCGGGGGCGTCCCAGGGGAGCGCGACCTGCTCGGCCGAGAGCTCGTGCCCGCCGCGCACGTAGATCGCCGACGGCAGCGTGCGGCGCGCGGCGACCACGCCCGGCTCGACGAGCTGCGGCACGTCGAACGGGCGGACCGCGCGGGCCAGGGTCCCCGAGCGGCGGTCGATCCAGGCGACCGCGGTGTTCGTGGTCCCCAGGTCGATCCCGACGACGTAGCGCGTGCGGGCGATCACGCCCGTGGGCAGCCGCCGCCGCTGGGCCGAGCGCGCCGGGTCGTCCACCACTCAGGCGTCCTGCTCGCGCACGTTCCAGCTCAGCCGGTAGCGCTCGCCCGTGCGCGCGACGCAGTGGAGCTCGAGCGTCCCGGTCTCGGTCACGGCCGCGCGCAGCGTCACCGGCACGTCGTCGCCCGCCGCGTGGGCGCCGCCCGCGGGCAGCGTGACCTGCACGGGCGCGTGCTCGGCGAGCTCGCCCTCGGCCCAGCGCTCGACGACGGCGCCGGGCCGGTCGTCCTTGCGCGAGGTCGAGCTGAGGAAGCGGAACTCGGCCGGCTCGCCCACGAGGAGCGACAGCTCGCGCCCCGGGAGCTCGACCTCGGTCCCCTCCTCCATGCCGCGCGGGGCGACGCACAGCGCCTTGATCGGGGGCGGGAGCCCCGGGACGGCCGGGAGCGCGCTCTCGACCCCGACGTAGTAGGTGCGCGCCGTGCCGCCGCGGATCCGCACGCCGCGCCCGCGCCGCACGAGCCCGTAGTAGGCGGCGCCGCGCGCGACCGCGAGGTCGAGGTCCTCGCCCTCGAGCGCGGCGGGGGCGGCCGCGCCCGGGCCCGCCCAGGAGGCGAGCGCGGCGAGCGTCGCCGCGCGCAGGGGCGGGGCCTTGAACACGCCGCCGTTGAACAGGACGGCCGTCGGGCGGGCGAGCGCGCCGGGCGGCGCGCCCGGGCCGGCCTGCCGGGCCAGGAACGCGGCCAGGTGCCGCGTGATCGCCGCGTCGGGCTCGAAGGGCAGCCCGAGCTCGGCCAGGCCGCCCGCGCGGCGGCGGCGCGGGCGCTCGTCGGGGCCGCAGGCGGGGAAGAACCCGCCCACGACGACGCGCTCGACCTCCTCGCGCGCGAGCGTCGCCTTGAGCGTCCCCCCCACGAGCTTGCTCCCGCGGCCCGGGACGACCACGTCGGCGTGGTCGCGCGCCGGGTCGAGCAGGAGCGCCTCCTTGGCCTGGCGCGCCGCGAGCCAGAGCGTGCGCGACTGCCAGGGGTCGAGCTGCTGCCCCGCCAGGCGCTCGGCGGCGAGGTGCGCGAGCGCGAGGTCCATGTTGTCGCCGCCGAGGAGCAGGTGCTCGCCCACGGCGACGCGCTCGAGCGCGAGCCCGCCCTGCCCGTCGTCGCGCACGGCGATCAGCGTGAGGTCCGTCGTGCCGCCGCCCACGTCGACGACGAGCACGAGGTCGCCCACGCGCAGCGCCCTGCGCCAGCCGTCGCCGGCGCGCTCGAGCCAGGCGTAGAACGCGGCGAGCGGCTCCTCGAGGAGCGTCACGCGCGCGAGCCCGGCCGCCTGCGCCGCCTCGAGCGTGAGCTCGCGCGCCATGGGGTCGAACGACGCGGGCACCGTGAGGAGGACCTCCTGCCGGGCGAGCGCGAGCGACGGGTCGTCCTTCGCGACCTCGTGGTCCCACGCGGCGCGCACGTGGAGGAGCAGGCGGCGCGCGGCCTCGAACGGCGAGAGCTTCGCGACGTCGTCGTCGCCCTGGGCGCCCCCGGGCTCCGCCGCGCCGGACCAGGGGAGGATCGGGGCCCGGCGGTCGACCCCGGCGTGGCACAGCCACGACTTCGCCGAGACGACGAGGCGGCGCGGCACGCGCGCGCCCTGCTCGAGCGCGAACGCGCCCGTGATCGTGTCCGCGTCCGCCCCGGCGAACGGGAGCGCGCGGGCCTCGAGGGCCACCTCGGGCCCGGGCAGGTAGAGCGCCGATGCGAGCTGGGGCCGGGCCTGGACCGTGCCGGCCCGCACGAGCTGCGGGACCTCGAACGTGCGGACCGTGAGGGCCTCGCCCGGCGCGAGGCCGGCGGCCTCGCGCGGGTCGACCCAGGCGACCGCCGTGTTCGTCGTGCCCAGGTCGATCCCGACCACGAGCGGGCCCGCGGGCGCGTCGGCCTTCGCAGGGGCCGCCGGGCCGGCCGACGGGGCTTCGGCCGCCGGGGCGGCCGGGCTCCGGCCCGAGGTCCGCGGCTGCCTGCCCGACTTGCCGCTGGCCTTGCTCACAGCTCGACCTCCGCCGGGGCGAGCACGCGGGGGTCGACCTGCTCGGCCACGGCGACCGCGACGCGCGCGGTCCGCCAGCCGTGGTGGACGAGGGTGCCCTGGAACGGGGGCGCCCCGCGCACGTTGCCCGTGAGCGCGATCGCCACGGGGTCGAACCCGACCGGGACCTCGACCCGCGCCTGCTCCTCGCCCGGGAGGACGGCCTCGAGCGCGAGCGCCTCGTCGAGGACCTTGCGGCAGCCGCGGTGGATCGCGCGCGCCGCGGCGCCCACCTGCGCGTCCTCGTAGGCGTCGATCGACTCCATGCAGAAGTCGACGAGGCGCCCCTCGCGCTGGAACCAGGCGAACACGGCGAGCGCGCCCTCGTCCCGCGCGGCCCCGAGGCGCGCGCGAGCCGCCTCCTCGGCGGTCCGCGCCTCGGCGAGCTTCTTGCGGAGCTCCTCGGCCTCGGCCGCGGCCTCGGCCCGCGCGGCCTCGGCCTTCGCGGCCGCGGCCTCGGCCTTCGCGCGGCCCTCCTGCGCGGCGTCGCGCTCGCCCTGGGCGGCGTCGCGCTCGGCGCGCGCG
>JANJTH010000918.1 GCA_024711205.1 Planctomycetota bacterium
GGCGCGCCGGCGGCGCCCTGCGCTGGCGCCCGGCGGGCCGCGCGCCGCGCACCCTCGCGGCCGGCGACCTGGCGCGGGCGCGCGCGGACTTCGCGGCGTCCTTCGGCTCGTGCAGCTTCACGGAGCCGACGGCGGACCTCCGCGCGCTGGGCTGGCTCGCGGGGCCGGCGTAGCGGCGCGGGGCCCCGCGCGCGCGGCTACCGGAGGGCGCGGTCGAGCTCCTGCCAGCCCTCCCAGGCGGCGGTGACCCGGTAGAAGGCGGGGAAGGCGTCGAGGCGGCGGCGGGCCTCGTCGGGGCGGCCCGCGTCGACGGCCTCGATCACGGCGGTGCGGAGCTGCTCGAGGTCCTCGAACGCGCGCTCCTCGAGGCGCTCGCGCGCGCCCGAGAGCGCGAGCTTCACGTCGGCGAGCGCGGGCGCCCCCTCGGGCAGCCGCTCGGCGAGCGCGCTCAGGCGGAACACCTGCCCCGGGAGGTCGTCGGGGCGCTCGGCCGCGTAGCGGCGCGCGGCGGCCACGGCGTCGAGCGGCGAGCGCTCCACGAGCTCGAGGAACAGCGCGGTCTCGTCGACCACCCGGGGGGTCTCGGCCGCGGCCGGGGTCCGCGCGACCGCGCCGATCACGACGCCGAGCCCGAACAGGAGCGCGAACGCGGCGACGGTCGCGGCCGACTGCGCGCGGGCCCGGCGCGGGCGCGGCGGCGCCCAGCCCGCCCCGCGGGTCACCGCGGAGCCGGTCGGGACCGCGCGCACGGCCGAGGTGCTCCCGCGCCTGCGCGCGGGCGCCCCGGCCGCGCCGCTCCCGCTCCCGGGGCGGCGGCGGCGCTCGAACGGCGGCTTGCCCTGCTCGAGCCGGTCGAGCGCCTCGAGCGCGGCCTCGGGGCTCGCGGGCCGCGCGTCGCGGTCCTTCTCGAGCAGCGCGAGCAGGAGCTGCTCGAGGCCGTCGGAGAGGCGCGGGTTCTTGAGCCGCGGCGCCGGGGGCGCGCGCTCGACGTGCTGGCGCAGGAGGTCGGCCGGCGCGGCGGCCTCGAACGGCGGGACGCCGCAGGCGACGTGGTAGAGCGTCGCGCCGAGCGAGTAGAGGTCCGAGCGGATGTCGACGTCGGAGCGGCCGCGCGCGAGCTCGGGCGAGATGTAGAGCGGCGTCCCGAGCGTCTTGCCGACGCGCGTCAGGTGCGCGTCGTCGTCGAGCTGCCGGCACAGCCCCAGGTCCGTGAGCTTCGCGACCCCGTCGGGCGTCCAGAGGATGTTCTCGGGCTTGATGTCGCGGTGGACGACGCGCTGCTCCCAGTAGTGGGCCATGGCGAGCAGGAGCTGGCGCGCGAGCGACCGCACGCCCGCCTCGGGCATGGCCCCCTCGCGGCGGATCCGCTCGCGGAGCGTGACGCCGGGGACGAGCTCCATGGCGAAGAACAGGTGCTCGTCGCACTCGCCCTGGTCGTAGCAGCGCACGAGGTTCGGGTGCGAGAGCTGCCCGAGCGTCTTCGACTCGCGGAGGAAGCGCGCCCGGTAGCGGTCGTTCTGGGTGGCGGACGGCGGGAGGATCTTGAGCGCGACCTCGCGGCCGCTCGACTCGTCGAGCGCCTTGAACACGCACCCCATGCCGCCCGAGCCCAGGTGCTCGCGGAGCTGGTAGCCGTCGATCGGGCCGTGGTCGCGCTGGAGCTCGAGCAGCTCCTTCGCCTCGGTCTTGCTGATCAGCCCCTCGCGCACGAGGAGCGTCGCGATCTTCGGCGCGCGCGAGCGGCGGTCCCGGCGGTCGGCCTGCGCGCGGAGCGCGTGGTCGAGCTGGTCGCGCGTGATCAGCTCCTTGAGGAGCGCCAGCGCACCGAAGTGCAGTCGCGAGGCTGGCAGCGCGTCGGCGTCGGCACGGCTCACGGGGGACCCTCGACGAACGTTGACAGCAACCGCGGTGCCGCCGTCGCGGAGGCTCAAGTCCCGTGTTCCCAACGATCAACGTCGCATGGCCTGCACCGTTTCCCGTTTCTCGCCGTCGCGCACGGCGCACGGTCCGAGAACTGCAAGCATTTGTCGAGTCGAGCCTTACCGTTCCATGACCCAGCTCGGGCAGGCCGTGCGCGCGTCCCGGATACGACCCGCCAGGTCCCGCTCGGCGGCGGTCAAGGCGCTCCGGTCGACGCGCGCCGCGACGGCGTGGAGCGCGTCCACGATCGCGGCCTCGACCGCCTCGGGGGGCGGGACGACCGGGAGGAGGTCGGCCAGGGCGACGGCCGCGGGGGCGTCCGGGTCCGGCGTGCTCGGGACGCAGCCGTGCTGGAGGAACGCGCGCCCGCGCCGGCGCTGCGCGCTGCCGACGAGCTTGCGCCCGCCGACCGCGAGGTCGTAGTCCGTCGCCGCCGCGTAGCAGCGCCCGCGGAGCGGGGCCCGCCCCGGGTCCGCGGGGGCGCCGGCCGCGAGGCCGCGCTCCGCCTCGAGCGGGACGCCGAGCGCGGCGAGCGCGCGGGCGAGCAGGCCGTGGATCGCGCGGTAGGCCGTGCGCGGGCGGCCGTCGCCCACGAGCGCGTAGGGGGCGACGACGGCGTAGGTCACCTCGTCCTCGCGGTGGAGGATCGCGGCCCCGCCCGTCACGCGCCGCACGAGCGCCGTCCCCGGCGGCCTGCCGGCCGCGTCGGCCGCCGGCTGGAACCGCCCGAGCGAGACGGCCGCCGGCCGCCAGCGGTAGAGACGGAGCACCGGCGGCCCGGGCGCCGCGTCCATGCCCTCGAGGAGCGCCTCGTCGACGGCCATGTTCCAGGCGGGGTCCTGCGGGCCGCACACGAGCAGCCGCCAGGTCGTGCGCGCCCAGGGCCCCGCCGCGTCCACCCGCCCCCCGCGCGCCGGCCTCGCCCTCGCGCGACCCCGGCCCGGGCGCGCAGGTATCCTACCGCGCCCCGTCGGCGGCCCTCCCGGCCGCGGCGCGCGGGCGGAGGGGACCGTGGCCGAGGACCTGCGCCAAGTGCGGCTCGACAAGCTCCAGCGCCTCGTCGAGCAAGGCGTGCACCCCCACCCCGAGCGGTTCGAGCGGACGCACCGGCTCGGCGAGGCGGCGGCGCTCCCCGAGGGGACGCGCGGCGTGCGCGTGTGCGGCCGCGTCGTGCTCATGCGCGACATGGGCAAGCTCACGTTCGCGACGCTCCAGGACCTCGACGGCCGGGTCCAGGTCGCGCTCACGCGCGACGGGCTCGACCCCGACCCCGAGCGGAGCCGTGCGCTCTACCAGCGCTTCACGAAGCTCGTCGACCTGTGGGACTTCGTGGGCGTCGAGGGCGAGATGTTCCTCACGAAGACGGGCGAGCCGACCGTGCGCGTCGCCGCCTGGACCTTCCTCGGCAAGTGCCTCCAGCCGCCCGCGAGCAAGTACAAGGCCTCCAGCGACGTCGAGTACATGTGGCGCAAGCGCTACGTCGACCTCGTGACGAACCCGACCAGCCGGGCGCGCTTCAAGCTGCGCGGCAAGGTCGTGCGCGCGCTGCGCGAGATGCTCGACCGGACCGGGTTCGAGGAGGTCGAGACGCCGATCCTCTGCAACCAGGCCTCGGGCGCGCTCGCGCGGCCGTTCCTGTCGCACCACAACGCGATGGACATGCCGGTCGTGCTGCGGATCGCGCCCGAGACCTACCTGAAGCGCCTCGTGGTCGGCGGCTACGACCGCGTCTACGAGCTCGCGCGCTGCTTCCGTAACGAGGGCATGGACCCGTCCCACCTCCAGGACTTCACCATGCTCGAGTTCTACGCGGCCTACTGGAACTACGAGGACAACATGGCGTTCACCGAGGAGCTCGTGCGCCACGTCGTCCGCGAGGCCACGGGCGGCCTCGTCGTGCGGCGCGGCGAGCGCGAGATCGACTTCGGCGCGCAGTTCCCGCGCCACACGCTGCGCGACCTGATCCTCGAGCACGGCGGGGTCGACATCGACCTGCACCCCGACGCGCCGTCGCTCCGCGCCGCGATCGCCGCGCGCGGGCTCGAACTCGAGCGCATGGACGCGGGGCGGGGGAGCCTGATCGACCAGCTCTACAAGCGGACGGCCCGGCCGAAGCTCGTCCAGCCCTGCTTCATCACGCGCCACCCGATCGACCTCTCGCCGCTCGCGCGGAGCGCCGACGACGACCCGCGCGCGGTCGACCGGTTCCAGCTCGTGGTCGACGGCTGGGAGGTCGTCAACGCCTACTCGGAGCTCGTCGACCCGCTCGACCAGCGCCGGCGGCTCGAGGAGCAGGCGAGCCTCCGCGGGGCCGGCGACGACGAGGCCATGCCGCTCGACGAGGACTACCTGACCGCCATGGAGCACGGCATGCCGCCGATCTCCGGCTGGGGCATGGGGATCGACCGCTTCGTCGCGCTGCTCGCCGACGCGCCGAACCTGCGCGACGTCGTGCTGTTCCCGCTCCTCAAGCCGGTGCCCGAGGGCGAGGAGCCCGGGGCCGGCGAGCCCGAGGGCGCCGGGGCGGCGGACGCCGGGGCCGCGACCCCGGGCTGACGGGGCCGCCGCGCCCGGCCCGGCTACGATCGGGGCATGCCCCGCGATCCGGACTGGCGCACGACGAGCGGCGTGTTCGCGCGGCTCGAGGCCCTCGCGAGCGACGAGGCGGCCCGGGAGGGCGGCCGACAGGCGACGCTCCTCGAGAGCATCGGCCGGCTCAAGGAGCAGATCCTCGAGAAGGACCGGCTGATCACGGAGCGCACGGCCGCGCTCGTGGGCGCGCGCGACTACCTGAAGCAGGTGTTCGCGGCGCTCGCCGACGCCGTGCTCGTGCTCGACGCCGAGGGGCGGGTCGAGTTCGCGAACGCCGCCGCGGCCGACCTGCTCGGCTGGCGGCAGGACGAGCTGCGCGGGCGCGAGGCGCGCGCGCTCCTCGCCTCGCCCGAGCAGGCCGAGCGGCTCGACCCGGCGCGGCTCTCGGAGGTCCTCGCGGCGGGCGCCCTCGAGCGCACGGACCTCCTCCTGCGCGCGCGGCACGGCCCGCCGATCCCCGTCTCGTGGAGCTCGACGGTGCTCCGCGTGGGCGACCAGCCGGCGGGGCTCGTCGTGGTCGCCCGCGACGTGCGCGTCGAGCGCCGGCTCCAGGACGAGAAGGTGCGCGCCGTGCAGGCGCTCGCCGCGAGCGTGGCCCACGAGATCCGCAACCCGCTCGGCGCGATCCAGAGCTCCGTCGCGCTCCTCCTGCGCGACCTCGCGGTCGAGGGCGAGGACCGGACGCTGCTCGAGATCGTCGAGCGCGAGACGCGGCGGATCGGCGGGATCGTCGAGCAGTTCCTCGACTTCGCCCGCCCGCCCCGCCCCCTGCTCGAGCCGGTCGACCTCGCGGAGGCCCTCGCCGAGGTCGTCGCGCTCGCCGAGCGCGACGAGCGCGCCGCCGACGGCCGCCGCGCGCTCCTCCTCCACGTCGACCCCGGGCTCCCGCCCGCCGAGGCCGACCCGGCGCAGCTCCGGCAGGTGGTCTGGAACCTCGTGCTCAACGCCCTCGACGCCGCGCGCTCGAGCGTGGCCGTGCGCGCGCGCCAGGCCTCGGGCGGCCGGCTCGAGGTCCGCGTCTCCGACGACGGGCCGGGGATCCCCCCCGAGGTCCTCGCGCGCGCCTGCGAGCCGTTCCTCACGACGAAGGCCCAGGGGACCGGCCTCGGCCTCGCGATCTGCAAGCGCCTCGTCGAGGCCCACGGCGGCGCCCTCCGGCTCGAGTCCGCGCCGGGCGGCGGCGCCGTCGCCTCGTTCACGCTCGCGGCCGCGAGCGCCTGACTCGCGGCGGACGCGCAGGCGCCCGCCCCGGGCCGCGGGCGCGGCCCGCGCGTCACGGCGGCGGCGGGGGCTCCAGCAGCCCGCGGGCCCAGGCGGCGGCCTCGGGGTCGAGGGGGGGCACGGGCGGGCGGCGACGATCGAGCTGCGGGCCCCAGCGCGCGCGGTCCCAGGCCAGGTCGAGGGCCGCCTGGAGGTCGAGGACGGCCACCTCGTCGCCCTGGAGCGGGAAGGCGAAGGCGGGCAGGCGGTCGCGCAGCCCGACCGGGTAGACGTCCGAGCGCGGCCGTCGCGCTGCGTGGCTCACGATCACGTAGTAGGCCGCGGGCGGGAGCGGGCGGCGCATGGGCACGCGGTGGCCCGCGCGCAGGAGGTCGAGCTCCACCAGGTGGGCCGCGCTGCGCAGCACCTCGCCGCGCTTGCGGAGGTACTGCCGCCGCCCCTCGGCCCCTGGCCCCCGCTGGTTCGAGGGCGACAGGAGCTCGACCACGGTCACGACCTCGTCCGTGCCCACGAGCACGACCTCGAGGAACCGCTCGCGCTCGGTCGTGTCGACGACCGTCGGCACGACGACCGGGACGGCGAGCGCGCCGGCCTGACCCGCGACCTCGCCAGGCGGCGCCGCGTCAGGCGCCGCCACGACCGCCACGTCCGCGCGGAAGGCGCCCTCGGGCTCGTCGTCGACGTAGACCCGCTCCTCGATGCGGACCGCGTAGCGCTCGGGCAGGACCGGGACCAGGACGTCGCTCACGGCCACGAGGAGCCGCGTGTGCACGTCGGGCCAGCGCGCGGGGTCCTCGAGCCAGGGGTCCATGCCAGGGAAGGGCGAGGGCATGCCCGAAGTATGCCGCGGGCAGGCGACCCGGGCCAAGCCGCGTCCTGGGCTCGCTCCCGCGAGGCACGCGGCGGCGAGGGGCGACGTGCTCGCTCGCCCTCGCCGGGGCCGGGCTCGTCGCCTCCCACGGGCAGCTCGCCCCGTCCCCGCGCGCGCTCCGCCCGGCGCGGCGCTGATCGGAGACCTCGCTCTCGGACCGAGAGCGAGGCTCTCAGAACGACCGGGCCGGGCTCGTCGTGCTGGCGGCACTTGCGGTGGCCCGAGCGTTGCAAAGGGGTCGGCTCCACAAGGAGGTGTCCCATGCTGTCCCGCGCGTTCGCGCTCCGTCCCGACCTCGGGCTGTTCCTGATCCGCGCCCTCGTCGGCGTCGTGTTCGTCTTCCACGGCAGCCAGAAGCTGTTCGGCCTGTTCGGCGGCCCCGGGATCGCCGGCTTCGCGGGCTGGCTCGAGTCGCTCGGGTTCCCGCTCCCGCACGTGAACGCCATCCTCGCCGGCTCGGCCGAGCTCGTGGGCGGGCTCGCGCTGCTCACGGGCGTCGGGCTGCGCGTGCTCTCGCCGGCGCTCGTCGGGACCATGCTCGTCGCGGCGTTCACGGCGCACAGCGGGTTCGACGTCACGAAGGGCGGCATGGAGTACCCGCTCACGCTCGCCTTCGTCGTCGCGGGCCTGGGCCTGACCGGCGCCGGGCGCTACACGCTCGCCGCCCCGTTCCAGGCGGCGAGCGCGACCGCGACGGCGGCCGGAGGCGCCGCGGCCCCGGCCCCGGCGCTCGCGGCCGCGTCCCGTTGACCCCGGGCGCCCCGCGGCCGATCCTCCGGGGCGGCGGCCGCGACGGCGGCCCCGCGGAGGAGGACGCATGACGGCGACAGCGCTCGAGCCGGTGGCGCGCCGCGAGTCGCGCGCGTGAGCGGCGCCACGCACGACGCCGACGGTTCCGCGGAGCCCGCGCGCGCGGCTGACGGCGAGGCCGTCGCGGCGGAGCGGTGCGCCGCGCACGGCGCGACCGGGCCCGCGCTCGCGTCGCACCCGAACGTCTCGGTGCGCCTGGGCGCGCTGCCGGTCGACCGCGCGCTGCCGCTCCGCGGCCGCCGGCTCGTCGGGGCCTGGTGCTTCCTCGACCGCTTCGGGCCGCTCGCCTTCGACGCGGGCCGCCCCATGGACGTGGCGCCCCACCCGCACATCGGCCTCCAGACCGTCACCTGGCTGCTCGAGGGCGAGGTCCGCCACGCCGACAGCCTGGGCGCCGAGGCCCTCGCGCGGCCGGGGACCGTGAACGTCATGACGGCCGGGCGCGGGATCGCCCACGCCGAGTGGACGCCGACCCCGGGCGCCGGCCGGCTCCACGGCGTGCAGCTCTGGGTCGCGCTGCCCGAGGCCCAGCGCCACGTGGCCCCGGACTTCCAGCACGTGGACGAGGCGCCCACGCTCGCCCTGCGCGGCGGGCGTGCGCGCGTGTTCTCGGGCGCCCTCGCGGGCGTCGCCTCGCCCGCGCGGCACCACACCCCGCTCGTCGGCGCCGAGGTCGAGGTCGACCCCGGCGCCAGGGGCCTCGAGCTCCCGCTCGAGCCCGCGCACGAGCACGCGGTCCTCGTGCTCGCGGGGGACGTCGCCCTCGACGGCCACCCGCTCGCCGCGGGGCACCTGCATTACCTGGGCCTCGGCCGCGCGGGGGGCTGCCTCGCGAGCGCCGCCGGCGCCCGGCTGCTCCTCGTCGGGGGCGCGCCGTTCGACGAGTCGGTCCTCATGTGGTGGAACTTCGTCGCCCGGACGCCCGAGGAGATCGCCCTCGCGCGCGCCGACTGGACCGAGGGCCGGCGCTTCGGCGACGTGCCCCGCTACCCGGGCCCACGCCTCGAGGCCCCGCCCCTCCACCGCCTCGCGCGCCCCCGGCCCGCGAGCTGAAGTTGGGCCGCGGTGGACTGGAGGTCGACGAGGTAGAGTCGCGACCATGGTCGAGCTGGGCGCGTACCTCGAGTCCCTCGCGCGGGAGCGCCCGCTCTTCCACTCCGAGGCGGACTTCCAGCACGCGCTGGCCTGGACGATCCATGCAGCGCAACCCGGCGCGCGGGTCCGACTCGAGCGGCCGTTCACGGTCGACGGCGACCGGATCAACCTGGACCTCTTGGTCGAGCTCGAGGGGGATCGCGTCGCGATCGAGCTCAAGTACCTGACGCGCCGGCACGCGGCCGTCTGCCATGGCGAGCGCTTCGAGCTGCAGCAGCAGTCGGCGCACCCGCTCCGCCGCTACGACTGCTGGAAGGACGTCGCGCGCCTCGAGGCGCTGCTCAGGGCCGGTCACGCAACCGTCGGCTACTTCGTCGCGCTCTCGAACGACCCGTACTACTGGCGTCCGAGCCAGTCGCAGCGGGACAGCATGGACCTGGCGCTCCGCCTGGACGAGGGGCGCGTCGTCGCAGGGCAGGTCCTCGACTGGTCGCCGGGCACGAACCCGAAGACGATCGCCAACCGCGAGGCGGCCCTGCCGATCTCCGGCTCCTACGCCCTGCGCTGGGCCGACTACGGGGCCCCGGCCGAGGGCTCCGGGTCCTTCCGTTATCTCCTGCTGACCGTCACGGGCGACGGCGTCGCGGCGCCGCTCGTCGTCACGCCGACGGAGCCGACGCCTGCGCCGGCCCCCGAGCGGCCGCCACCTCGCGAGCGCAGCTCCGTGCCGCGGGCGGGGACCGCCTTGCGCGAGGTCCGCGGCAAGTACGCCCCCCTGCACCACCACCTCCTCGGCCTGACCACGCGGCGCTGGTCTACGACCTTCGTCGAGCTCGAGCGAGTCCTGGGCTCGAAGCTGCCGCCGAGCGCCCGCAATCGCCGCGAGTGGTGGAGCAACGGTGGGCACTACTACGCGAACGCGTGGCTCCACGCAGGCTGGCGGGTCGCGGAGGTGGACCAGTCGGCTGGCCAGGTGACCTTCACCCGGCAGTGATCGAGCCCAGGAGCAAGCCCATGTCCGTCGAAGCAGCGCTCCGCCGCGCGTTCCCGACGCCCAGGACGCTGACGACCTACGGCCGCGGCACCGAGTTCTTGGTCGACCAGCACGCGCGGACCGGCCTCGTGCTCCTGCTCGGGCAGGGTCGCAACCGCGTCGTGATCCCCTGGGCCTGCCTGGAGGGGCTCCCGGACTTCCTGCGCCACCGGGGCTGGGTCGCGGCCGGCGGCCAATTCACGACCGAGGGCGAGGCCGACACGCTCGACGGCTACCTGAAGCCCTGGGTCAAGGTCCAGACCTCGCGCTGGCTCGCGCGCGTCCTCGAGGTCGCGGGCCCCGTCGAGGTCGACACCGGCGGGCCGCTCCGCGTGCGCCTGCGCGCGGTCCCAGCGGCTGGCGCCTCGAAGCCCGCCGCGGCGCCGATCGTGCCGCCGCCGGCGACGCCGGCCCGAGGCTCGCCTCGAGACGGGGGGCCGGGTCGGTCAGATCGAGACGCCGAACACCGTTCGTAGGCGCTCGACCGTGTGGGCCCACTTCTCGGTGCGGGGCTTGGCGACCGTGTTCTGGTTCCCGAAGAAGCCGCGCTCCTGCACGGCCTCGGTCAGGGGAACGGCGGCGAGCCAGCGGACGGGTACGAGGTACTCGGCGAGCTCTCCGTCGGCGGCGTAGGTGCGGCACCCGGTCATCCTCGTGCCCTTGACGGAGAGGAGCGGGACACGCTTGCCGCCCTCCTCGACCAGGAAGTCGTCGATTGGCTGGCGAGATCCGGTCACGACCCCGACGCCGACGTAGCCATGCCCCGGGACCTTGACCCAGCAGCGAGCCCCGGGCTCGAGCAGGTCGAGCGTCCTCGAGTACCAGGTGCCGCCGCCCCCGGAGACGAAGCCGTAGCGACGGGCCTCCTCCCAGCTACGGCCGCTCGGGTCCTCTCCGAACGACACGTAGTACTCGCCGTTCCAGCCGGCGCCTCCTACGGCCTTCCTGGGCTCGGCGGCCGCCTCGATCGTCGCAGGCTCTCGCAGCCAGGCCCTTACGAGGTATTCGGCCGCCCCGTCCTTGAACACCTGGAAGAAGACCGCGTTGATCTGGACGCCATAGTGCTCCGCGAGGTAAGCGACGACACGTTCTGTGCTCGGGTCGAGCTCGGACGCCACGATCACGAGCTCGTGCTGGGCGTTCAGCTCGTCGGGCAGCGCGGCCACCCCGAAGCGCTCCTTGAAGGCCGCGTCGAACGACTGCCCCGCGCGCTCCGGGTGATATCGAGCGAGGTAGTCCTCGTGGATCTTGACGATCTGGACGTCGTCGAGGCCACGGACCCAGGCCCAATAGTCGAGGACCTGCGCCACGACGTCGCGGTAGGTCCGGTCCCGCTTGAGTTCGAGCACGATCAGCGTCCCTGCGCCGTCGATCGCCAGGAGGTCGAGGACCTTGCCGAAGTCCGTGCGGACCTGTCGTCCGATCACGAGCCAGTTGGGAGAGGCGATCGAGATGTCACCGGCGAGGATCCCCTCGAGCCGCTCCTCGAGGTCGAGCGGCCGTGGGGTGATCCGCCTCAGGCCCTCGTCGATCCTCCAGACTCCCGTGTCCACTGGCATGGAACGCGCTCCTCGGGCCCTCGTGCCGGACGGAGCTTAGCCGGGTCGATCAGCCGCACCGGCCACGAGCGGCTCGGGAAGCCTGGGCCAGACCTCGGGATCGGCGATCGCGGCCGCGGAGCGGGGGAGCAATCCAGCGACCCTCCGGGCAGCCGGCGGAGGCTGAAGTCCATGGTGAGTCCACGGGGCTACCCGGATATTGTCAGACCCCCGTGCTATTGCTTGTCTTCACGACAAGCACGGGCTAGGCTCTCGAGGTGGCCGGATGGCGAAGAAGCGACGATCAGCGGCCGTCCGCGCACTCCCTGCACGGCGCATCGAGTGCCGATTCCTGGTGCCCATGGTCCGCGACTCGGACCGCAGACCGCATGCCCCGCGACACTGGATGGCCTTCGACGACGCCATGCGAGCGCTCTTCGACGGCTGGCAGGGGCCGGAGGGGCCCGTGCCCGGGAACTACAAGAACCGCTCTGGACGCTGGGTCACGGACCGCTGCCGGCGCTACACGGTCGCCCTCCCGCGCGAGCGCGTACCTGCGCTGCGCGACTTCCTGCGACAGGTCGCGAACACGTTCGATCAGGAGTGCATCTACTTCGTCGTCGGGTTCGACGTGGAGCTCGTCGACGCGGAACCTTCGGCCGGCTACCTCGGGGACGGGTGAATGACCAGCTACCGCACGCTGACCGGGCGCCAGATCGACCTCGCGGGCCTCACGCCGAAGGAGCGCGAGGCCCTGGCCGAAGTGGAGGCGCTGTATGGGCAGCGCCCCGACTGGACCGAGTTCGGACGGACCTGGCCCGCGATCCTCCGCAAGCGTGTCTGGGGGCGGAAGAAGACCCCGGTCGGGGCGCCCCTCTACCGCGTCTGCCAGGACATGGAGCTCCGGCTCGGCGTCGCCCAGGGGCAGGTGGCGCCGCCGGACTACCGCGATCACCTCGCCGAGCTGATCGAGGAGCGGTTCCCGAGCCGCTACGCCTTCTGCCGTGCGGCCGGGATCGACCAGGGAAACCTGAGCCACGTCCTCGCCGGGCGGAAGGACTTCTCGCTCGAAGTCCTGCGGCGGGCGCTCGTGGTCCTCGAGGTGCAGCTCGACCTGGTCCCGACCGTCGAGGTCTACCGCAAGGCGGCCACCCTCGGCCCCGACGACCCGACCGAGCGGCTCCGGCAGTTGGCCTATCAGGTCTCGACGCTCGAGAACTTGCGGGCCAAGGCGAACACGGTCTCCGCTGCTCGTCGGGGCGACGTCGTCCCTCCCACCCCCGGGCTCTTTCCCGACGGGCTGGAAGGGCTGCGAACACGACTCCGAAACGGCCAGGGCTTCGACGACGCCCTGGCCGCCGAGCTCGGGCGCTTGCTGGAGGAGAAGGCCGACCTCGCCCGGCAGATCGCGACGACTGCTGACAGCCGACGCGAGGTCGTGACCGGATGACGAGGCCGGTTCGGGTCGACCGCGAGCTCAAGGTCTGCGTCGATTGCCTGCTGGAGCTCGACCACATCAGTTGCTTCGGTCCCCGACACTCCCGCTGTATAGCCCATCGCGGACGCAGGTGTGAAGAGGCCGAAGGCTGCCGCGCGTGCGAAGAGGTACGGCGAGGGCAGTTCAGACAGCCGCGTTGCTACAGCTGCGATCGAGCGCGGAGCCTTCGGAGGCGGGCATTGGAGCGGGCAGGCAGGTTCCTGGAGGCGGCGGGCCTATCGAGCACGGTGCTCGAGCCAAAGGACGCGAGCATGCGAGAGGTCACCGTCCGCGGCCTCGGGCAACTCTCGCGCCAGTTGGTCCATGCGCTTCGGGACGCCGTGGCAGATCGGGTGCACCTCCGCTTCGAACCATTCGCCGCTTCCCCGACGGTGCTCGGACTCTTCGAGCCACGGCTCCATGACGCGAAACCTCTGCGGTCCAAGACCTTCGCCCCGGTGTTCGAAGCCGTCGCCGCCGCTGGTCCACACGCTCGCCCTGGACGCGACGCTCGACTGGGCTACATGGACGTCGGCCGTGCAGTCGCACCGGGCGACTTCGTTCTGCAGGTCTACGGTCGATCCATGGAGGACACGATCGCCGATCGGGACTACTGTCTCTTCCGGCCAGGGCCGGTCGGACAGCACCTCGCAGGCCAGGTCGTCCTCGCACTCGTCGTCGAGGACGCCTCCGACGAGATGGGTCGGCCGCTGGTCAAACGGCTGCGGCTTCAGCGAAGCCGCGTCAGCTTGATTTCGGACAACGAAGCGTTCAGGCCCATCGAGGTCGCCGATCCCACCTCGGTGCGCGTCCTCGCGCGCTTCATGGGTGTCGTTCAGTCGGGCTGACTGCGGCTCCCATGCCCTTTCCCAACGTTCGGGGACAGCGCGAGATCACGAGCAAGAGCGTGCTGGCCAGGACGCCAGGGGAGAAGGCCACGGCAGGTGACCGTCCCGCGAAGCCCCCGCTCGGCTCGCGCAGCCAGTCCAGGCAACCCGCCCGCGCCCGGCGGGTGGGTCTGGCATGCTGGGGCCATGCGCCTGACCGAGCTGCGCGTCGCCGGCTACCGCTCGCTGCGGGCGCTCCGCGTGCCGCTCCGGCCCGTGAACGTGATCGTCGGCCCGAACGGCTGCGGCAAGTCGAACCTCTACCGCTCGGTGCTCCTGCTCGCGGCCGGCGCGCGGGGCGAGCTGGCGCGCGCGCTCGCGGCCGAGGGCGGCATGCCGTCGGTCCTGTGGGCGGGGCCGCGCAGGGCGACCCGGCGCAAGCAGGAGCCGGTCCGGCTCGAGCTCGGGCTCACGCTCGAGGGGCCGCACGGGGCCATGTCCTACGACCTGGCGTGCGGGCTGCCCGTGCCCGGCATGCCGACGCTGTTCCCGTTCGACCCCGAGGTCAAGGAGGAGACGGTCGGCGTCCCGCAGGCGCGGCGGGCCCGGCCCGTGCTCCTGCTCGAGCGCAAGAACGACTCGGCGTGGCTGCGAGACCGCGAGGGCGTGCGCGTCGCGTACCCGCTCGAGCTCGTCCGCTCCGAGTCGGTCCTGAGCCAGCTCCAGGACCCGCACCGCTACCCCGAGCTGAGCGTGCTCCGCGAGCTGTTCGCGCGCTGGCGCTTCTACCACCAGTTCCGCAGCGACGCCGAGTCGCCGCTCCGGAGGCCACGGGTCGCCGTGCGGACCTTCGCGCTCGCCGACGACGGGGGCGACCTGGCTTCGGCCCTGCAGACGATCCGCGAGAACGGGGACGGCGAGGCGCTCGACGCCGCGATCGCGCGCGGGCTGCCTCAGGTCGCGCGGCTCCGGCTCGACCCGGGCGAGCAGGGGCTCGCGCTCTCGCTCGAGCTGAAGCACCTCCCGCGCCCGATCACGGCCCCGGAGCTCTCGGACGGCACGCTGCGCTACCTGTGCCTGTGCGCCGCGCTCCTCAGCCCGCGCCCGCCGCTGCTCCTCGCGCTCAACGAGCCCGAGGCGAGCCTCCACCCCGACCTGACCGACGGCCTGGCCGACCTGATCGCCCACGCGGCGCGCCGCACGCAGCTCTGGGTCACGACGCACTCGCGCGCGCTCGCCGAAGGGATCCGCGAGCGCACCGGCGAGGCCCCGCTCGAGCTCGCGCTCGAGGGCGGCGAGACCGTGCTCGCGGGCGCGCCGCGCGACGAGCTCGAGCTCGAGGGGTGAGCGGGGGCGTCGCTCGTGTGAGGTCCGCTCCGCGCTCGGCCCGCGCCGGGCCGACCTTCCTCCGGTCGGCAAGCCTGGCACGGCCCTCGCACGGCGCTCAGGAGGTCCAGAGCAGCCCGAGCTCGCCCGCGGTCGCGTGGGCGGGCGCCGCGAGCTCGAGCGGCGGTGCGTCGGCCGCGTCCGCGAGCGTCGCGAGCAGGCGGTCGAGCCGCGCGTGCGCGTCGGCGGGCGGGGTCCAGGCGGGGCCGTCCGCCCCGGCGACGAGCGGGCAGCCCGGGCCGAGCAGCCAGCCGAGCGCGTCGCGCGGAACGTCCGCGGGCCGGGCGGGCCGGGCGC
>JANJTH010000001.1 GCA_024711205.1 Planctomycetota bacterium
CGCCGGCGCCGGGAGGCCGGCCGGGTCGCGCTCGCCGGCCGCGACGGCGACCCCGTAGACGCGGCGGTCGCGCGCGCCGAGCGCGCGCAGATCGAGCCCCGCGGGCGACACGTGGACGGCGCACGCGCCCCGGGCGATCTCGTGGCGCAGGAGCACGCGCAGGAGCTCGGCGTCCTCCTCGAGGCGGTCGCGCGGCGCGCCCGGGGTCTCGACGAGGTGGACCTCGACGCGCGCGGCGTCGCCGCGGAAGACGCGGCCCAGGTCGTCGGCCAGGCGCAGCGCGAGCCCGTAGACGAGCACGGCGAGCGGGTCGCCGTGCCAGCGGAGCTGCACGCGGAGCCCCGCGTCGGGCGCGATCGCGAGGTGGACGGTCCGGCGCGTGCGCTTGAGCTGCCCGCTGTCGCGCTGGAAGTAGAGCGTCTCGGCCTCGAGCGTGCGCAGCGTGAACAGGTCGATGTCGGGCCTGTCCCGCTGGCCGAACGGGTCCTCGCCCAGGAACAGGAGCTCGGTGGGCAGCAGGTTCTCGAGCGCGCCGCGCGTCGCGAGCTCCGAGAAGCCGCCCTGCGGGTAGTAGCCGCTGTCGGGCTCGTCGGTCTCCTCCTCGCGCTCCTCGCTCGCGTCGAGCGGCTGGAGCGCGAGCGCCGGGTAGGCCGCCGCGCGGGCCGCGATCCGCCGGCCCGCGAGGCGCTGGGCCGCGCGGCGGTAGGCGCTCCAGTGCTCGACCTCGGCCAGGTCGTCGGCCCCGAGGAGCGGGCCGGGCCGGCGCCGGGCCAGCCAGGCCGCGGTCGCGGCCGCGTGGGCGGCGAGGAGCGCGCCGGGGCGCCCCGCGCGCGCCTCCCAGGCGGCCGCCTCGCCGGCGGGGTCGAGGGCGCCCCACGGGCGGAGCTCGCGCAGGAGCCCCATGTCGACCGCCGGGGCCTCGAGGCCGGGCGCGCCCGCGAGCGGGGCGAGCAGGAGCTCGACGCCCCGCGCGATCAGGTCCTCCCGCGTCGCGTCCTGCCGGAGCGCCTCGCTCGCCTGCCGGACCGACGGGTCGCGCAGGAGCGCGTTGAGCAGGCGGTTCTCGTAGTCGAGGCGCGGCCCGCGCTCGTCGTCGGGCCAGCCCGCGAGCTCCCACGGGCTGCGGAACGGGAACGCATCGCCCAGGACGAGCAGGTGCCCCAGGTCGTAGACCCAGGAGAAGGGCGCCGTGAGCGCCGCGCCCCGGCCCTGCAGCGCGCGGTACCAGCCGAGCGCGCGGCGGACGCGGCGCGGGAGGTCATCGTGGCGCGCGCCGCTCAGGTGGAGCGAGCCGAACAGCCAGCCGCGCAGCCCCGCCGCGTCGTCGATCACGCGCGCGCGCCGGCCGCGGGCGCCGGCGGCTGCGGGGCGGGGGCGCCCGCCGCCCGGGCCTCGGCGGCGAAGGCCTCGACCCAGGCGATCAGGCGCGCGACCCCGTCGTCGGGCATCGCGTTGTAGAGCGACGCGCGGACCCCGCCGACGCTGCGGTGCCCGGCGAGCCCGAGCAGGCCCTCGCGCGCGGCGCCCTCGAGGAAGGCCGCCTCGAGCGCCGGCGTCGCGAGCCGGAACGGCACGTTCACCGTCGAGCGCGCGCCCGGCCGCGCGTGGACCGCGTAGACGTCGGGCCGCGCGTCGAGCGCCGCGTAGAGCCGGGCCGCCCGGGCCGCGTTGCGCGCCGCGAGCGCCGCGACGCCGCCCTGCCGCTCGGTCCAGCGCAGCATGAGCCCGAGCACGAACACCGCGAACACGGGCGGCGTGTTGAGCGCGCTCCCGGCGGCCGCGTGCGCCCGCCAGGAGAGGATCGCGGGCAGCGTGGCCGGCGCGCGCTCGAGGAGCGCGCGCCGCACGAGCACGAGCGTCACGCCCGCCGCGCCGAGGTTCTTCTGCGCGCCCGCGAACACGACGCCCGCGCGCGCGAGGTCGAGCGGGCGCGCCAGGATGTCCGACGACGCGTCGACGACGAGGGGGGCCGCGCTCGCCGGCAGCTCCGGCCACTGGACCCCGTGGATCGTCTCGTTGCTCGCGACGTGCAGGTACGAGGCGCCCGGCCGCAGGTCGAGCGCGTCCGGCAGGCGGTCGAAGTTCGTCGCCCCCGTGTCCGCGGCCGCCCGCGCCCCGCCGCCGAGCCGCCGCGCCTCCTCGAGCGCCTTCTGGGTCCACGTCCCGGTCACGGCGACGTCGCCGTCCGGGCCCAGGTTCATGGGGACCAGCGCGAACTGGAGCGAGGCCCCGCCCTGGAGGAACAGCACGGCCCACGCGTCGTCGGCGCCGAGCAGCCGCCGGACGGCCGCCTCGGCCTCGCCGTGGATCCGCTCGTAGCCGGGCCCCCGGTGGGGCAGCTCGAGCACCCCGAGCCCCTCCCCCGGGAGCTCGAGGAGCGCCTCGCGCGCCTCCTCGAGGACCTCGAGCGGGAGCGTCGCCGGCCCCGAGCCGAAGTGAAGCAGCCGTGTCATCGCCCTGCACCCTCCGCGCCGCCCGACGCGCGGCGGCCCCTGCGCCGGGGTGGCGCCGTCGCCCCAGCCGTCGGCGAACCCGCTCGAGCCCGCCGAGCCTACACCAGCGCGTCGCGCCGCGGTCGGGCCGCCCCGCCCCGGGGGCGGGGTACAAGGTCCGACGTCCCCGGCCGGCGCCGCGCGGGGCAGGGAGCGCGCTCGTGCCCAGGCAGCACATCTTCCAGATGCCGTTCGCGAAGGTCTACCCGCTGTACGTCCAGAAGGCCGAGCGGAAGGGCCGCACGAAGGAGGAGGTCGACCGGGTCATCGGCTGGCTGACGGGCTACGACCGCGCCGGCCTCGCGCGGCAGCTCGAGCAGGGCAACGACCTCGAGGCGTTCTTCGCCCAGGCCCCGGCCCTGCACCCGAACGCCGCCCTCATCAAGGGCGTCGTGTGCGGCGTCCGCGTCGAGGAGGTCGAGGACCCGCTCATGCAGAGGATCCGCTGGCTCGACAAGCTCATCGATGAGCTGGCCAAGGGGAAGGCCATGGAGAAGATCCTGCGCCCGTGACCGCGCGGGCGCGCCGCGCGGCGGGCGCCCGATCGGGCCTCAGGGGCGGATCGCGTCGAGCTTCGCGACGCGCTCGGCGTGGCGGCCGCCCTCGAACGGCGTCTCGAGCCAGACGGCCAGCATGCGCACGGCCAGGTCCTCGGGCACGAGGCGCTCGCCGAGCGCGAGCACGTTCGCGTCGTTGTGCTGCCGGCTCAGCCGGGCCGACGCCTCGTCCCAGCAGGTGGCCGCGCGGATGCCGGCGACCTTGTTCGCGGCGATCCCGATCCCGATCCCCGAGCCGCAGCACAGGAGCCCCCGGGCCCCGGGCGCCGCGGCCACGGCCCGCGCCACGCGCTCGCCGAAGTCGGGGTAGTCGACCCGGTCGGCCGTCGCCGGGCCGAGGTCCTCGACCTCGTGCCCGAGCCGCCGCGCCTCCGCGACGAGCCGGGTCTTGAGCGCGAACCCCGCGTGGTCGCTCCCCGCGAACAGCTTCATGCCACCTCCTCCTGCCCCGGGCGCCGCCCCAAACGACCGGAGCCCGGGCCGCGGCCTGCGCCGCGCCCCGGGCCCCGCCTCGGCCACGCCCGGCGGCGCCGCCTACTTCTTGAGCTTCTTGACCTCGTCGGTCATGCGCGGGACGACGTCGAACAGGTCGCCCACGATCCCGTAGTCCGCGACCTTGAAGATCGGGGCGTCCTTGTCCTTGTTCACCGCGACGATGCACTTGCTCGTCGCCATGCCGGCGAGGTGCTGGATCGCGCCCGAGATCCCGACCGCGAAGTAGAGGTTCGGCGAGACCGTCTTGCCGGTCTGCCCGACCTGGTCGTGGTGCGGCCGCCAGCCCGCGTCGACGACGGCGCGCGAGGCGCCGACCGTCGCGCCGAGCTCGGCCGCGAGCGCCTCGAGCAGCACGAAGTGCTCGGGGCCCTTGAGCCCGCGGCCGCCCGAGACGATCACCTCGGCCTCGGTCAGGTCGACCTTGTCCGTCTTCGCCGCCTCGACCGCCACGACCTTGCTCTTGAGGTCGCCGGCGCCGAACGCGAGCGCGACGTCCGCGACCGGGGCGTCGGCCCCGGGCGCCTCGAGCAGCGCGAACGTGTTCGGCCGGACCGACACGACCGCGGGCGCGCCCGCGAGCGTGACGTTCGCGTACGCCTTCCCCGCGTAGAGCGGGCGCGCGATCGCGAGCTTGCCGCCCTCGACCGCCAGCTTCGTCACGTCGGGCGCGTAGCCGACGTCGAGGCGGGCCGCGACGCGCGGCGCCACGTCCTTGCCGTCGAGCGTCGCCGCGACGAGCACGAGCGCCGGCTGCTCCGCGCGGACCACGTCCGCCGCGACGCGCGCGTAGGCGTCGCCGTTGAACTCGGCCAGCCAGTCGGCGCAGGCGGCCAGGACGCGGGTCGCGCCCTGCTTGCCGAGCGACGCCGCCGCGGCCTTCGCGTCGGCCCCGCCGATCACGAGCGCCGTCACGTCGCCGCCGCCGAGCGCCGGCGCGAGCCGCGACGCGGCCGCGACGCACTCGAGCGCGCCCTTCTTGAACTTCCCGCCGCGGAACTCCGCGATCACGAGGACCTTCGATGCCATGGTGTGCTCGCTCCTTCGTGTTCTGGGCGCCCTAGAGGGCGAGCGCCTTGGCCTCGGTCTGGAGCAGGTTCAGGAGCGCCGGGACCGCGTCCGGCCCCTCGCCCACGATCTTGCCCGGCGCCTTCTCGGGCGGCGGGACGAGCCCGGCCACGGCGTACTTCGCCGCGGCCCACTCGACCTTGTGCTCGGCGATCGGCTTCTTGCCGGCCGCGAGGATCTCCTTGAGCTTCGGGTACTGCTCGTCGCCGATGTCCCGCTGGCCCGTGATCACGGCCGGCAGCGTCACCTCGAGCGTCTCGACCCGCCCCTCGGCCGCGCGCTGCACGCGCGCCGACCCGCCCGTCACCTCGATCCCCACCGCGTCGGTCACGCAGGGCAGGTCGAGGAGCGTCGCGAGCATGGGCCCGACCGCGAGGGCCTGGTCGTCCGTCGCCTGGCGGCCGCAGAAGATCAGGTCGGCGCCGCCCTGGCCCTGGATCGCCGAGGCGAGCGCCTTCGCGACCGCGAGCGGGTCGCGGTTCTCCGGCGCCGGGTCGGGCACGAAGATCCCCTTGTCGCAGCCGAGCGCGAGCGCGTCCTTGATCCGCTTCTTCGCCTCGGCCTCGCCCGCGGCCGCGCCGGCCGCGAGCGCCACGACCTCGCCCGCGCCCTTGAGCGCGACGGCGCGCGCGATGCACCGGCTGTCGTACGGCCCGAGCGTGAACTTCACGCCGTCCGGATCGATCCGGGCCCCGTCCTTGTGGACCTTGATCCGCGCCGCCGTGTCGGGCACGGGCTTGATGCAGACGACGATGCGCATGGCGTGTCTCCTCGGGCGGCCGGGCGGCCGCGGGCGGGGGCCGTCAGCCGCGGTAGGCGGCCAGGCCGGTCAAGTGCTCGCCCAGGACGAGCGTGTGGATGTCGTGCGTCCCCTCGTAGGTGTAGACGCTCTCGATGTTCATGAGATGCCGCATGACCTGGTACTCGTCGCAGACGCCGTTGGCGCCCAGGAGCTCGCGGCCGAGCTTCGCGACCTCGCGCGCGGCCCAGCAGTTGTTGCGCTTGCCGAACGAGATGTGGTGCGGCTTCGCCTTCCCCTCGTCCTTCATGCGCCCGAGGCGCAGCGCGACGAGCTGCGCCTTCGTCAGCTCGGTGTGCATCCACACGAGCTTCTCCTGCACGAGCTGGAACCCGGCGAGCGGGCGGTCGAACTGCGAGCGCTGCTGCGTGTAGCGGAGCGCCTCGTCGAACACCGCCTGCATGGAGCCGATCACGCCCCACACGATCCCGTAGCGGGCCTGGGACAGGCACGACAGCGGGCCCTTGAGGCCGGTCACGCCGGGCAGGAGCGCGTCGGGCCCCACGTGCACGTCCTCGAGCACGAGCTCCGACGTGACCGACGCCCGGAGCGAGAACTTGCCCTCGATCAGGGGGGCCGAGAAGCCCTTCGTGTCGGTGGGGACGATGAAGCCGCGGATCCCGTCGGGGGTCCGCGCCCACACGATCGCGAGGTGGGCGACCGTGCCGTTCGTGATCCAGCGCTTCACGCCGTTGAGGACCCAGCCGCCCTTCCCGTCGGGGACGGCCTTCGTCTCCATGCCGCTCGGGTCGGAGCCGTGGTCGGGCTCGGAGAGCCCGAAGCAGCCGATCAGCTCGCCCTTGGCCATGCCGGGCAGCCAGCGCTGCTTCTGCTCCTCGGTCCCGTAGGTGTGGATCGGATACATGCAGAGCGAGCCCTGGACCGAGCAGAAGCTCCGCACGCCCGAGTCGCCGCGCTCGAGCTCCTGCATGATCAGGCCGTAGGCGACGCTCGAGAGCCCGAGGCAGCCGTAGCCGTGGAGCGTCGGCCCGAGGAAGCCCTGCTCGCCCATGCGCGGGGCGAGCTCGACCGGGAACGTGCCCGCCCGGTGATGGAGCTCGATCGCGCGCGTGTCGATCAGCTCGCGCTGGACGAACTCGCGCGTCGTGTCCCGGATCGCCCGCTCCTCGTCGGTGAGGAGGTCGTCGAGCTCGAAGAAGTCGGCGCCGCGGTACTCGCCCATCGCTCGCTCCCGCGAGCGGCGCGGCGCGGGGCCGAACCGGCCCGGCGACCGGTGCCAGGTCGCGGCGAGGCGGGATCCTAGGGGGGCCCCCGGCCGGGGTCAACGGTG
This sequence comes from Planctomycetota bacterium, assembly GCA_024711205.1. GTDB lineage: Bacteria > Planctomycetota > J058 > J058 > J058 > JANJTH01. The sequence continues at coordinate 6,700 of JANJTH010000001.1, forward strand.
CCCGGGGCCCGGCGCCGTGACCCGCCTCACGCGGGCGCGAGGACCTCGAGCGCGCGCGGGACGAGCGACACCTCGAGGACCCCGAGCGGGACCCGCGCGAGCTCGCCGTCGGCGTGGAGCCAGAACCCGCGCGGCCCGTGCACGCGCACCCGGCGGCCGCGGAGCAGCGCGACGTCCTCGCGCTGCGTCCCCTCGCGCAGGCGCGGCCAGTCGAGCAGGCAGCGCAGGCGCGAGCGCTCGGCCACGACGGCCACGTCGAGCAGCCCGTCGTCCGTGCGCGCGTCCGGCGTGAGGCGGATCCCCGCGCCGCACCAGGGGCCGTTCGCGACGTGGAGGAGCACGAACCGCCCCGTGAGCGCCACGCCGTCGACGTCGACGGTCCAGAGCGGGGCCCGGTGCCTGGCGAGCGCGACGAACCCGCCCACGAGGTAGCCGAGCTCGCCCGGGAGGGCGCGCCGCAGGCGCTCGCGCTCGATCGTGGCCGCGGCGAGGTAGCCCACGCCGACGTTGTTCACGAACCACGCCGTCGGGCCCCCCGCGTCGACCCCCTCGAGGCGGCCCAGGTCGAGGGGGCGCGGGGCGCCGTGCAGGAGCGCCGCGGCCGCGCGCTCCGGGGTCGCGCCGTGCAGGCCGAGCGTGCGGGCGAAGTCGTTGCCCGTCCCGACCGGGACGACGCCGAGCAGCGGCCGCGGGACCGGCCGCGCGTGGAGGCCCGCGGCGACCTCGTGCAGCGTCCCGTCGCCGCCGACGGCCGCCACGACGTCCGGCCCCTCGTCCGCGGCCGCGCGGGCCAGGGCGGTCGCGTGGCCTGGCCGCTCGCTCTCGACGAGCCGCACGGCGGCGCCGTGCGCCTCGAGCCAGCGCGCCGCCCGCTGCCCGGCCTCGCGCCCGCGCCCGCTCCCGGCCCGGGGGTTCGTGACGAGGACGACGGCTGCGCGGGGCGCCACGCAGGGACTCTACCCGCTGGGCCGGCGCCGGGGGCCGGCGTCGAGGCGCTACCCGCCGGGCACGCCGAAGTCGGGCCGCCGCTCGCCCGGCCGCCCGTCGCGGCGGGTCGCCGGGTCGTCGTCGCGCTCGCCGTCGCCGCCGAAGAGGCCGTCCACCTCGTTCGTCCGCCCGACGCGGGGGGCCGACGTCTCCCCGAGGCGCGAGCGCACGGAGACCTCGCCCGCCCCGACCTGCTCGATCTCCTCGGCGACGCGCCCGAAGCCGGCGCCGACGACCGAGGACATGAGCTTGACGGCCGTGATCGTGCCCAGGGCGATCAGCCCGACGACGATCACATACTCCGTGGCGCCCTGCCCCCGCCGCCTCGCCCGCTTCGAACGTCCCTGCCTCAACGTCGCCTCGCTTCCTTCCACCATGTCTCGTGCAAGGCGCGGACCGTTTCAATGCGATCCACGGCGGGCGAGTTCGCTCGGGTTGTGAGCTGGGTTCGTCCCGTCCGGGGTCTCGTGAGCCGGCGCCTGCAACATCCGGAGACGGGGGCTTCGAGGAGGGCCGACCGAGGCGGGGTCAGCCCGGGGGCAAGCCCTCGATGATCCCGGTCGACTCCGGCTCGCCGAGCGTGACCTGGTCCCCCGGCACCCAACCCTCGTGGCTGCCGCGCCGGACGAACAGCGCGTCGCCCCGGGCCCGGACGACCCACACGGCCCGCCGGCCGTGGATCACGTAGACGGGCATGCCGCGGCGCGTGATGAGCGTCCAGGTCCGCTGGGTCCAGCCCTCCACGGCCAGCACGAGCAGCGTCCCGCCGGCGACCACGCCGTCGACCGCGACGCGCGCGCCGTCCGGCGGCACGAGGGGCCGGCCGGGGCCGCCGAGGGGCCACGTGCGGTCGCCCTCGACGAGCGCGGCGCCACGCACGACCCCCTGGACCACGACGCGGGGCGGGTCGACGAGGGCGACGACCTCGACCCGGCCGTCGTCGATCGTGCCCTCGACCGCGACGGGGCGCCCGGCGAGCGCCGTGAGCGCCCGCGCCGTCGCCGCGTCGGCCCGCAGGCGCAGGGCCTCGTCGCCGCCCTCGAGCACGAGCCCCTGCCCGTCCGCCGTGACCCGGCCGCGGACCAGGTCGGCCCGGGCCGCCCCGGCGCTCGCGAGCAGGACGACGCCCGCCCAGAGGCCCCAGGGGAGCCGGCCATGCGCCCGTCCGTCCATGTCCGCCCCCCGCCAGGTGGCCTGCGCGCTCGTGAGCGCCGTCACCCCAGCCTACCGAGCGGCCCGGGGGCCGACCAGCCGGGACCTGCCGGGATAGACTCGCCCCCATGACCCGCTCCCGCCGCCGCGCCGCCTCGTCGATCGCCGCCGTCGCGGGCGGCCTCCTCGCCGCCGTGGCCTGGCCGGGCCCGACCCGGGCCGACGACGGGCCGGCCGCGCCCCAGGGGCCGCGCCTCCACGTCGCGCGCAAGACGGTCGACTTCGGCGAGCTGATCCAGGGCCGCTCGACGACGGTCGAGGTCCCGATCGAGAACCGCGGCGACGCGCCGCTCACGATCGGTCGGATCGAGGTCTCGTGCGGCTGCACGGTCACGAGCCTGCCCGACGGCCCGATCCCGCCCGGGGGCCGCGCGACGCTCTCGCTCCGCTACGACTCGGCCGACAAGCTCGGCGCCCAGTCGGTCCAGGTGCTCCTCTACAGCGACGACCCGACCCAGGGCGACTTCGGCCGGTTCTGCACGCGGCTCCTCCTCCAGGGCGAGGTGCGCTCGCTCTACCGCGCGAACCCGGTCGGCCTGTTCTTCGGCGAGGTCGTGCGCGGGACCGAGGCGGTCGAGCGCCGCGTCGTGCTCACCGGCACGGCGGAGGCGCGCCACGGGTTCACGGCGCGCCTCGCCGAGCCGCTGCCCGGCTTCTACCGGGTCCGCCTCGAGCCGACGCCGCCCGCGAAGCCGGGCGGCAAGCCGGCCGGCCTGACCGTGGTCGTGACCCTCGCCCCGGACGCCCCGCGCGGCGAGCTGAACCACCAGGTCGTCCTCGAGACCGACGTGCCCGAGCAGCCCCGGCTGCGCCTGCCGTGCGTCGGGATCGTGACCGGTCGGATCGTCGGGCCGGACGCCGTCCACTTCCTGCGCCTCCCGCGCGAGACGGGCGCCGAGCGGGTCGTCCCGATCGAGCGGCGCGACGACCGGCAGGGCCTCGAGGTCGTGCGCGTCGAGGCGGACGGCCGCCTCGTCGCGGCCACGGTCGAGCCGGTCAGCGCGCAGCGCGTCGACCTGCGCCTGCGGGTCCCGCCGGGGGCGCCGCCCGGGCCGTTCGCGACCCGGGTCCGCCTCGTGCTCGCCGACCCCGACCAGCCCGTGCTCGACGTCCCCGTCTACGGCGAGGTCCTCCCCCGGGTGCAGGTCGAGCCGCCGCTCCTCCGCCTGCGCGGCGGCGCCGGCGAGGCCGTGGTCCGGGGCGGCCCCGTCCTCGGCTGGACCGTCGCGCCGGCCGACGCCCCCGTCGAGGTGGAGCTCGCGCGCGCGGGCGACGCCACGGCCGTCCGGGTGCGAGCCACGGGGCCGCTCCCCGCGGGCGCGGCCCTCGTCCTCACGACCGAGGTCCCCGGCGAGGAGCGGGTCGAGCTCCCGCTCGAGGCGCCGGCGGCCCGGCCGCCGCGCTCGGGCTCCTGAGCCCGGCCCCGGCCCCGAGCAGGACGCCCGCCAGGTCGCCGCGCCCGGCGGCGCCGGTCTTGCGATACACGCGCCCGAGGTGCACGTTCACCGTCACCTCGGCGCACCCCAGCGCGCGGGCGATCCCGCGGTTGCCGTGGCCGAGGAGGGCGAGCGTCGCCACCTCGAGCTCGCGCGCCGTGAGCCCGAACCGCCGCGCCGCGGCCGCGAGGCGCGCGCGCTCGCCCGGCGACTCCCAGGTCAGGTCGACGACGACCTCGCGCCGGCCGCCCTCGGCGAGGCGCGCGAGGCGCGCGCGGACGAGCTCGTCGCCCCCGAGCTCCCAGGTCGCCTCGACCGGCCCCGGGGTGACGCCCGCGAGCAGGGCGAGCACGCGCGGGCGGAGCGGATCGCCGGGGAACGACCCCGGCGCGAGGCGCGCACAGATCGCGAGCGCGCCATCGTCGGCGCCCACGAGCTCGCCGCGCGCGTCGAACACGAGCCGCCCGGTCGCCGGCGTCGCGGCGGCGGGCCGCTCGCGCAGCACGGCCCCGAACGCGGCCCGGGCCACGTCGGCGGCGGCGAGGCCGACGAGCCCGCGCTCGCGCGTCGTGAAGTCGCCGAGCCCGGTCTCGCGCTGGAGCGCGAGCGCGAGGCGCGACCCGTCGGGGAGCGCGGCCGCGACGCCCATGACGTGGCGGATCCCGTTGCGGGGCAGGAACTCCCCCGTGAACGCGTCGCGCCCGTAGCGCCCGGGGCGGACCCAGTCCGAGAGGACGACCGGCTCGCCGCGCGGCGCCTCGAGCGCGGGGCCCATGGGGTCGGCGTGGCGGTAGTGGGCGAGGTAGCGGCCCAGGTTCTCGAGCGAGTTGTTGCGGAAGAACAGGTGGCGCGGGGCGTCGCCCGCCTGCGCGGGCACGATCGCCACGGAGAGGCTCGTCGTGGGCACGAGGACCGCGAGCGCCGCGGTCACGTGCTCCATGCGCTCGGCGAACGTCGGCCCCGCCGTCGCCTCGCGCGCGATCCGCAGGAGCAGGTCGACCTCGTCGCGCGTGTAGCTCACGGCGCCCCCCGAGCACTGATAGCCAGGCCGCCCCCGGGGCGCCAGGGGAGCCGGGCGCGCGGGGCCGCGCGCCGTATCAGGCTTGATGATCCAAGGGACCGGCCGGATCGCCTACATCGGCCCCACCGGCGCGATGTCCGCCGGGTGAGGCGGATCGGGTGGGCTCCTGCGTCGGTGGTCTCGGACTGAGCGTCGCCGACGGCACCCGCCCGGCCGCGGACGGGGTCGAGGTGCGGCTCGCGACGCCCGACGACGCGGGGGCGATCGCGGGGCTCGTCGCGCGGGAGTACGGCGCCGACTACGCGGACCTGCACCTCCAGGACCCGGCGTGGGTCGCGCGCGCCCTGGCCGCGGGCGACCTGCTGTTCGCCGTGGCGACCCGGGGCGGCGCGCACGCGGGGCAGATGGCGCTCGAGCGGCGCGGGGCCGCCCTCTGGGAGAACGGGCGCGCGGTCGTCGACCCGGACCTGCGCGGGCGCGGGCTCCTCGCGCGCATGGGGGACCTCCTGTTCGAGGCGCTCGCCGGCCGCCCGGAGGCGCGGTTCGTGCTCGGGCGATCGGTGACCCGGCACGTCGTGACCCAGCGCTACTGCCTCGCCCGCGGGTTCGCCCCGCTCGGGCTCCTGCTCGAGCTGTTCCCGGGGGGCGAGGCCGGCATCCTGAGCGGGCGGGCGGTGGCTCCCCCGGGCGCCGGCGGCGGGCGCGCGGACGCCGCCGGACACGCGCTCTCGCCCGCGC
>JANJTH010000007.1 GCA_024711205.1 Planctomycetota bacterium
CCCCCCCCCGCCGGGCCCCCTCGGCCGCCCCACCACCCCCGGCGCCTTGCTGTCGGGGCTCTGGGGGGGCTACTCTACCGGCCGGGGGGGCGGGCCCCCCCCCCCCGGCCCCATTTTCCGCGGGGGGATGGGGCCGGGGCGCTCGCCTTCGGGGGGCGCATGCCCCTCGCGCGGCAGCCTCTTCCCTTGCCCTCCTTCTTCCTCTTTCCCTTCTTCCCCGCCACTTGTCGGTCCTCCCCGGTACAACCCGGGCATGGACGTCGCAATCGAACCATCCTCCGCCTCTCCGCCCGACCCGTGGAAGGTCTCCGGCCGGGACCCTGCGCGCGAGCGGGAGCTCGTGCGCAGGCTCGGCGTGTCGCCGGTCACCGCGCACCTGCTCGCGGCGCGCGGCCTCGACGAGGTGGACGCGGCGCGGGCCTACCTCGAGCCGCGGCTGTCGGAGCTGCTCCCGCCGGACGACCTGCCCGACGTGGACGTCGGAGCGGCGCGGCTCGCGCGGGCCGTCGAGGCGGGCGAGCCGGTGCTCCTCTACGGCGACTACGACGTGGACGGGACGACCGGGGCGGCCGTGCTCTGGGAGGTGCTGTCGGCGCTCGGGGCGAAGGTCGAGGCCCACGTGCCCGACCGGGCCGAGGGCTACGGCCTGCAGCGCGCCCGGCTCGAGCGCGCCGTGGCCGAGGGCGTGCGCGTCGTCGTCTCGATCGACAACGGGATCGCGGCGCTCGAGGCGGCCGGGTACCTCGCGGGCGCGGGGGTCGACCTCGTGATCGCCGACCACCACGAGTTCGGCGAGGCCCTCCCGCCCGCCTGCGCGCGGGTCCACCCCCGGCTGCCGGGGTCCCGCTACGGCAACCCGCACCTGTGCGGGGCGGGCGTCGCGTTCAAGCTGGCCTGGGCCACGGCGGCGCGGCTGCAGGGCGGCAAGCCCGACCGGCGGACGCAGGACCTGCTGCTCGCGTGCCTGGGGCTCGTCGCGCTCGGCACGGTCGCCGACATGGTCGAGCTCGTGGGCGAGAACCGGGTGATCGTGCGCTACGGGCTGCGCGCGCTCGCGCACACGGCCTCGCCGGGGCTCCAGGCGCTGCTGGCGCTGGCGAAGGTCGAGGGCGTGCCCTCGGCGACCGACGTGGGGTTCCGGATCGCGCCGCGGCTCAACGCGGCCGGGCGCATGGGCTCGGCGCGGCGCGCGTTCGAGCTGCTCACGACGCGCGACCCGGCGCGGGCGCAGGCGCTCGCGCGCGAGCTCGAGCGCGAGAACGACGCGCGGCGGACGCTCCAGGCGCGGGTGACCGAGGAGGCCGTCGCGCAGGTCCGCGCGGTCTACGGCGAGCGGCCGCAGGCCGCCGGGCTCGTCGTGTGGGGCGCGGGCTGGCCGCACGGCGTGGTCGGGATCGTCGCGGCGAAGCTGACCGAGACGTTCGGGCGCCCGGCGCTCGTCGTCTCGACCGAGGGCGCGCGGCCGGCGACCGGCGAGGGCGGCCCGGGCGCCGAGGCCAAGGGCTCGGGCCGGACGCGGGGCAAGGTCGACCTGCTCGCGTCGCTCGCGCCCTGCGCCGGGCTGCTCCTCCGGCACGGCGGGCACGCGGCGGCCGTCGGGCTGTCGGTGGACCCGGCGCGGCTCGAGGACCTCCGGCCGGCCTTCGACGCGGGCGTGCGGGCGCAGCTCGGGCTCGGGCCCGACGCCGATCCGCGCGAGGTCGCGGCGCGGCTCGACGGCTACGAGGTCGTGGCCGACGCCGAGGTCGGGCTCGACGAGGTCTCGCGCCAGCTCCTCGACGAGCTCGAGCGCCTGGCGCCCTTCGGGATCGGCAACCAGGAGCCGCTGTTCGCCGCGCGCGCCGTCACGCTCGCGGGTGAGCCCCGGCTCCTGGGCGACTCGGGCCAGCACGTGGCCTTCTTCGTGCGCCAGGGCGAGCAGGTCCTCCGGACCGTCGCCTTCAGCCGCCCCGACCTCGCCCGCGAGCTCGCGGCCCACGCGCGGCCCGGCCCCGCCGGCCCGGCCCCGTTCTCGCTCGCGTTCCGCCCGCGGCTCAACCGCTGGAACGGCACGACGTCGGTCGAGCTCGAGCTCCAGGCGATCCGGTTCGGCGACGCGCCGTAGCGCGCGATCCACGCCGCGCCCGGCCCTCGCGCGCCGCTCGGGCAGCGCGCCCTCACGCTTCCTCGACCCGGCGCCCGGCTGCGATCGTGCGGAGCGCATGGCCGACGAGGGGCTCCGTGCGGCCGAGCGGCGCTGGCGCGCGAGCGGCGCCGTCGAGGACGAGGCCGCGTACCTCGCGCTGCGGGTCCGCGCGGGCGGCCTCGACCCGGCGCGGCTCGAAGCCGCGGGCGCGTGCGGGCACCCGGCGGCCCTGGCCGCGCTGGGCCCCCCGGGCGCGTGGGACCCGGGCGCGCTCACGCCCGCGGGGCGCGCCGCGCTCCTCGCGCTCGCGGCCGAGGTCCTCGAGGCGCGGCTCGCGCGCTCGGTGACGCCGGCCGCGCTCGACGTCGCCCGGCGGCTGCGCGCCGCGTGCGGCCCGCCCGTCGACCCGGCGCAGAGCGACCCGCTGTTCCAGGCCGCGATCGAGGCCCGCAACGCGGCGATCGTCGCGGGCGACGTCGACGCGGCCGACCCGCTGCGCGACGCGCGCGTGCTCGCCGAGTGGCTGCGTCCCGACGCCCCGGTCCGGCGCGGACCGCCCCCGGACGCGCGCCACCCGCGGGCAGAATGGCCCCTCGGAGGAGGTCACCTGGACCGTCGCGTCGAGGAGCTGCTGCGCGCCGCCGCGCGCGAGCCCACGGCGGCGGCCTGGGAGGCCGCCGCGTGGGCGCTCGTCCGGGCTGGCCGCGCCGACGAGGCCGGGGCAGCGGCGGCCGCCGGCGCCGGCG
>JANJTH010000011.1 GCA_024711205.1 Planctomycetota bacterium
GTCCGGCCCCGGCCGCCGCCGGCGGGTCGATCCGGAGCTCGGTGGCCCCGAGCCGGTGCACGACGTGGTGGGGCGCCCCGGCCCCGGGCCCGGCGCCCGGCGGCAGCGGCACGAGGACCTCGAAGAACACGTTGCGATGCCGCCCGACCCGCGCGTCGGCGCCCACCGTGAGCGGCACGCGGAGGAGCGCCTCGCCCGCGCCGAGCGTCACGGGCGACGCCGCGCAGCGCGGCGGCAGGCCGACCACGCGGACCGTCGCGGCGCCGGCCCAGGCCCGGTCGACCGTGACGGTCGCCGCGAGCTCCCCCGCCGCGCCCTGCGCCAGCGCCGCGCGCGGGGCCTCGAGCCGGAGGAAGGGCGCCTCGACGTCGAGCCACACGACCGCGCTCGAGGCCCACACGTCGCCCCCGGGCGTCGAGGCCCGCGCGACGGCGACGAGCGGATGCCGGCCGAGGGCGGCCCGGTCGTTCGCCGTGAGCCCGAGCGCGGCCGACGTGACGGGCGCCGCCCCCGCCCTGGGCGCCGGGACGGGGAGGTCCTTGCGCGAGGCGACCCCCGCCGGGTCGGCCAGGAGCGTCACGACGACGGGCGCCGCGAAGCCCGGGTCGCGCTCGACCTCCACCTCGAGGTCGAGCGCCCCCCCGCGCACGAGTGGGCCGGGGGGCGGCGCGAGCCGCACGCGGAACGGCGCCGGCTCGACGACCGCGACCGCGAGCCGCGTCGCCGTCCGCGTCCAGTACACGGCGTCGTTGGGCGCCCCCGTCGTGAGCGCGACGCGCTGCCGCAGGCCGCCCGCGACGCTCGGGTCGCGCGCGAGCGCGACCGTCAGGTCGCACCACCCGCCCTCGAGCGGGGCGTCGGCCGCCGCCTCGACGACGACCGGCACGACCGCGACGTCCCCCGCGCACGCCGCCGAGTCGACGTGGGCGGTCCCCCCGGGCAGCCCGTCGAGCGTGACCGTGACCGGCCCCGCGGCGCCCTCGCGGACGACGCGGGCGAGCACCGCCATGCGGTTGCCGCGCGGCACGGCGAGCGCCTGGCGGTCCTGCCCGTTGCGCCGGTAGCTCGCGAGCTCGAGCGCGAGGGTCGGCGCCGGCGGCGCGACCTCGACCCGGTAGACGGACGCCGGGTCCCCGCGGTCGAAGAAGTCCCGCACGCGGAGCTCGTAGCGCCCGTCCTCGGGGACGACGAACGTGAAGTCCGGGTCGGGGCGCCCCTGCGCGTCGTCGCCGCCCGCGAGCCGCCGCCCGCCGGCCGCGAACAGGTCGAGCACGAGGTCGAGCGGCGCGCCCAGCGCCCGCGCGAACGCCTGGACCCGGAGCCGCGCGCCCTTCTTCGCCGCGAACCGGAACCAGTCGGCGTCGCCCGCGCGGTCGAGCCGGCCGTGGAGCGCGCCGGGGACCGTCACCTCGGTCGCGGCGCGCCGGTCGTCGTTGGGCTCCTGCTCCGTCGCGTGCCCGAGCCCGGGCGGGTCCGGCCGGACGCGCAGCGGCGTCGGCGCGGTCGGCGCGGGGCCGAGCGCGCGCGCGAGCCACGGCCCGAGCACGGGGTCGAGCGCGGGCCCGAGCCGGGGCGCGTGGACGAACAGCGGCGCGAACCCATCGGCGTCGACGGGCCCGAGCGCGCGCGCGCGCCGCGGGGCGCCGGGGGCGTCCGCGCCGGGGTCGCCGAGGAGCGCCGCGGCCTCGAGCGTCGCGGGCGGGCCGCCGGGCGGCCAGGCCGCGAGCGGGCGGGGGAAGTCGCCCAGGTGCAGCCGGTAGCGCGCCTGGTCCCCGCCGCGGAAGCTCGCCTCGCGGACGAGCACGCGGTACTCGCCGTCGGCCGGGAGCACGGCGGCCACGAGCGCGTCCTGCCCGAGGAGCGGCGCGTCGTCGCCGTGCGCGAGCCGCGGGCCGCGGGGGTCGCCGCCGGCGCCGGCCGGGCCCCACAGGCTCAGGACCGGGTCGGTGACCGGGCCCCCGAGGCGCATGGCCTCGACCTCGGCCGCGACGCGCTGCCCCGCGCGGCCGGTGAACACGAACCAGTCCGCGTCCTCGGCCCGGAGCGCCCCCTCGACCGTGACGCCGAGCGCGAGGCGCTGCGCGCGCGCCGGGTCGTCGTTCGGCTCGCGCTCCGTCACCCGGGGGAGCGCCCCGACCCAGAACGTCCGCAGCTCGCTCAGCCCCGACCGGCAGCGCACGCGCAGCCCGACCTCGCCGGGCGGGCAGTCGGGCGCGATCACGAACGTGGCCTCGACCGCGCGCGCGTCCTTCGCGCGCAGGTCGCGCGCCGTGACCCCGGGCGCGTCGAACAGGACCGCCACGGCGTCGGCGAGCCGCGCGCCTGCGAGCGTCACGCGGACCTCGGTCCCGCGCTGCCCGCCGCGCGGGAGCACGCGGTCGAGCTGCGGCGAGGCGGCCCGCGCCGGGGCCGCGGCGAGCGCGAGCGCCGCGCAGGCGAGCGCCGGGGCCAGGACCGAGGGCGAGGCCGCGCCCGCGCGGCCCGGGCCCCCGCGCGCGCCGCGCCCGCTCACGCCAGGAGCTCGCGCCGGACCCGCCCGCCGCGCACGAGCTCGATCGGCCGGTCGCCCGGGGCCACGAGGCGCGTGTCGGCGGCCAGCCCGACCAGGTGGAACACGGTCGCCGCCCAGTCCTCGATCGAGACGGGCGCCTCCTCCGGCTCGGCCGCCGTCGCGTCGGAGGCCCCGTGGACGTGGCCGCGCCGGGCCCCGCCGCCCGCGAGCACCTGGCTGAACACCTTGGGCCAGTGGTCGCGCCCCTGGGTCTGGTTCAGCTTCGGCGTGCGCCCGAACTCGGTCGTCACGAGGACGAGCGTCGTGTCGAGGAGCCCGCGCCGCTCGAGGTCCGCCACGAGCGCCGCGAAGGCCCGGTCGAACGTGGGGAGCTGCCCCCGCAGCGCGCGATGGATCTGGTCGTGGTGGTCCCAGCCGCCCCAGCTCACGGTCGTCCAGCGCACGCCGGCCTCGGCGAGCCGGCGCGCGAGGAGGAGCCGCATGCCCGCCGCGTCCCGCCCGTAGGCGTCCTTCACCTTGTCCGGCTCGCGGCCGAGGTCGAAGGCCGCGCGGGCCGCGGGCGCGTCGAGGAGCGCGTAGGCCTGCGCGCGGAACGCGGCCAGCCCCGCCACGGCGTCGACCTCCGCGCCCGCGGCGAAGTCGCCCTCGAGCGCGGCGAGGAGCGCCCGGCGGCGCGCGAACCGCGCCGCGTCGACGCCCGGCGGGAGCGTCAGGTCGCGGACCTTGAAGTCCCGCGCCGACGGCTCGCCGCCGACCGCGAACGGCGCGACCGCCGAGCTCAGGTAGCCCGGCCCCGCGTAGGGCGTCGGCGGGCCCGGGATGCACACGTAGGGGGGCAGGTCCGCGCGCGGCCCGAGGAGCTGCGCGACGACGCTCCCCATGCTCGGGTAGACGAGGGCCGGGCTCGGGCGCGACCCCGTGAAGGCGTTGTGGACCCCGCGCTCGTGGGCCGCCTCGTCGTGCGTCATGCTCCGCACGACCGTCAGCCGGTCGGCGACCTGGGCCGTGCGCGGGAGCAGGCTCCCGAACTGCACCCCGTCGAGGCGGGTCGGGATCGCGGCGGTCTCGCCGCGATACTCGAGCGGGCTGTGCGGCTTCGGGTCGAAGCTGTCCTGCTGCGCGAGCCCACCCGGGAGGAAGACCTGGATCACGGCCCGCGCGCGCCCCTCGCGCCGCGGTCCGGGCCCGGTGGGCGCGGCCCCGGGCTCCTCGGCCCGCAGGAGCCGGGGCCACCCGCCGAGCGCGAGCCCGGCCGCGCCCGTGAGGCCCAGCCGGAGGAGCGCCCGCCGGGCGGGGTCGTGGTCGGACGGCGCACGGTCCCGGGTGGTCATGCCGAGCCTCCGCGGACACCGTAACAACTTGCCCGGCCAGCGTCGCCCGGGCGCTCCCCGGGAGGCGACCCCGACCTTCGGGCGGCGGGCGCGCGCCCGGGCCGGCTGCTACCCTCTGCCGAGCCGACGCCCGGGCCGCGCGCCCGCGCGCGTCGCGAGGAGCCCCCGCCATGCCGCGCGTCACGCCCGTGCTCGTCCTCGCCGCCGCCGCCTCGGTCACGCTGTCCGCCTGCTGCGGCAAGACCTGGACGCTCTCGGAGGAGGCCCAGGGCGTCGTCGTCACGGCGCGCGGGGCGCCGCTCGACCTCACGGTGCGCTACGAGCAGTGCGGGCTCTCGCCGAGCATGAAGGCGCTCCTCGAGCAGGCCCGCCTCGTCTACGCCGACACGGGGCTCGCGCTCGTCGACCTCCAGGCCCGGATCGGCAAGGCCCTCTCCGAGGAGGAGAAGCGCCTCCTCGCGGAGCGGCGCGACCTCGTGATCGACACGTTGGCCGGGCAGGTCCACCAGCTCACGGGCGTCGTGGACGCGACGACGAAGGGCAGCTCGGGCTCGATCGCGGTCGTGCTCTCGGCGACCGGCGGCGTGAGCTCGGTCGACAGCTCGGCCGAGGCCCGGCTCGACTACGTCACGGTGATCGCCCCGCTCGAGACGCCCAAGGGGATCGTCGTCCGCAACGCGTCCGCGCGGCTCGCGCTCGCGGCGATCGTGGACCGCATGATCGAGGACGCGCGGAAGAACGACCTGCTCCGCCCCGAGACGCTCGAGCGGCTCAAGGAGGACTGACCGGCCGCGCGCGCCGACGCGCGAGGGCCCGCCGCGGGGGCTCAGCCGTCGCGCGTGAACCAAAGCCAACCGCCCGCCGCCGCGGCCGCCAGGAGCGTGAACAGCCCCACGACGAGCGCGGCCGCGAGCGCGGCCGACCGGCCACCCCCGGCCGTCGCCGGCGACCCCGCGCCGGGCTGCACCGTCTCCGGGTCGTCGGCCCGGCCGAGCGCCAGCGCGGCGGGGCCGCCCCGCGCGGCCGCGGGCGCGGCCTGGTGCGTCCCGCCGTGGTCCGGCGCGGCCGCGGCCTCGTCTGGCGCGGCGCGCGACCGGGCCGGGGCCGACCGGCCGTCGGCGCTCGCGGCCGCCGCGGCCTTCGGGCCGCGCGGGAGCGTCCCGCCGAGCACGCGGTCGAGGTCGTGGACGAGCGCGGCCGGGGACGGGTAGCGCGCGTCGCGGTCCCGGGTCGTCATGCCGCGCACGAGCGCTGCCGTCGCGTCCGAGAGCCGGGGGTTCCCCAGGCGCACGTCGGGGACGTCCTCGTCGATGTGCCGCGCCATGAGCTCGAGCGGCGGCAGCGTCCCGTCCTCCTCGAACGGGACCTTGCCGGTGAGGAGCTGCCAGACGACGAGCCCGAGCGCGTAGATGTCGGCGCGCACGTCGAGCGACTCGTCGCCGAGGGCCTGCTCGGGCGCCATGTAGCAGGGCGTCCCCACCACGACGCCGACCTCGGTCAGGCGCGTCGCGTCGTCCCGCAGCGGGCGGATCAGCCCCAGGTCCGCGAGCTTCGCGCTGCCGTCGGCCGCGAGGAGGATGTTCTCGGGCTTCACGTCGCGATGCACGAGCCGGTGCGCGTCGGCGATCCCGAGCGCCACGGCGATGTCGCGCGCGAGCCGGAGCGCCTCGGGCTCGGGGAGCGCGCCGCGGCGCGCGAGCACCCGCTGGAGGGACCCGCCCGGGACGAGCTCGTAGGCGATGTACTCGCGGCCGGTCGCCGGGTCGCGGCCGGCGTCGAGGACCGCGACGACGTTCGGGTGGACGATCCGGCGGGCGACCTCCGCCTCGCGCCGGAAGCGGAGCACGTACTCCGCGTCCTCGAGCGCCTCGGGGAGCAGGACCTTCACCGCGCCCTCGACCCCGGTCTCCGCGTGGCGCGCCCGGTACACGCGGCCGACGCCGCCCTCGCCGAGCAGGGCCCCGAGCCGCCAGGGCCCGACGCGCGCCCCCGGCTCCTCGGGCGGCGGGGACGGCGCCCAGGCGGGGGGGCGGGCGGGCGCCTTCGCCGGGGCGCCGGCGGCCGGCGTCGCCGCGTCGAGGTCGGCCCTGGGCCGCTCGATCAGCGCGCGGAACGCGACGATCGTCTCGGCCTCGCTGAGGACGCCGCGCGGGGTCGCGGGGAGCGCGAGCACGTCCGTGAAGGGGGCGGTCGGCAGCGGGTCGTCGTCGGGGAGCGGGAGCACGTCGGGGTGCTGGACGGTGGTGCCCGACGGCCCCTCCCCGCCGCCGTCGGGCGCGGGGCCGGGGGTCGCCTCGTCGAGGCCCAGCGGGGGCGGCGCCGCGCCCCCGCGGACGACGATCGTCGCGACGTCGTCGGGGGGGGGCGCCACGAACGCCGCACTCCCGAGGAGCAGCGCCCCGCACCCGGGGCAGGGCGCCTCCGTCCGGGCGGGCAGGGCGCCCTGCGGCACCGCGCGCCCGCAGCCGTCGCACGCCACGGCCGCGGCGGCGGCCCCGCGGGCGAGCACCTCGCGCACGCGCTCCGCGGGGAACCCGGCCTGGAGCAGGAGCCGGGCGGCCGAGACCGGCCGGCGCTCGCGCGCCCGCACCTGCACGAGGCTCCGGAGCCGCGCGCGGTCGGAGGCCGAGACGAGCCCGGCGGCGGTCGCGAGGTCGAGGAGGCTCTGCGCCGGGGTCACGTCGCGCGCGTCTCCTCGTCGAGGCGGTGGGCCCGCGGCCAGCCGGAGTATAGGCGCGCACCCGGCGGGCGGGCCGGGCCGAGGCCCCACTTGGCACGGGGGGCCCGAAGGGGTCTCATGGCGGCGGACTCGAGTCGGCGCCCCGCGGGCCGACCGACGCTCGCGCACCCGCGCGAGGTGGAGGCGCACGGCGTGAAGTGCCCGGCCCCGGCGTGCGGCTACGTCAACTACAACCCGAACGCGGTCGTCTGCGAGCTCTGCCACGCGCCGCTCACGCCGCCCAAGGGCGAGCCCCCGGGGGCGGCGAAGGCCGGCGGCGAGCTCGGCGCCGCGCTCGGCGCGGTCGAGAAGGAGGGCGCCAAGCCGGCCCCTGCCAGGCCCGCGGCGCCGGCCCAGGTCGCCAGCGCGGCGGCGCCGTCGGCCACCGACGCGCGCGGCCCCCTCGACGTGGCGCTGTTCGTCCTCGCGCTGCCGGCGGCGTTCCCCGCGGCGCTCGTCGTCGCGGCGCGGCGCCTGAGCCTGGCCGACATCGGCCCGTCGGGCTGGTGGGCGGGCGCGCTGCTCGCCCTCACGGCCGCGCTCGGGCTCGCGCTCGGCCCGGGCGGCGCCTTCGCCTGGGCCCTCCCGGCCGTGCTCCTCGCGGGGGCGGCGGGCGGGGTGCTCCTCGTGCGCCGCCGCGAGCCCGCCGCGGGCTACGCGGGCCTCGGCGCGAGCCTTGCGCTCTGCTGCGGCCTCCTCGGGTTCGCGCTGCTCGGGGCCCCGAGCGGGAACCTGGAGCACGGGGCGGAGATCTCCGCCATGTGCCGGACCGGAGACGGCGTCGTCGTGACGGGCGGCCGTGACGGGCGGCTCGTGTGGTGGAGCCTGCCCACGAGCGCTCGCCTGGGCGAGGCCCCGGCCCACGCCGGACCGGTGCTCGCGCTCGCGGGCGGCGGCGGCCTCGTGGCGAGCGGCGGGGAGGACGGCCGCGCCCGGCTCTGGCGCGGGCCCGCCGAGGAGGGCCCTGCGCTCGACGGAGACCTGACCGGCGGCGTCACCGCGCTGGCCTTCGCCCCCACGGCGCCGCCGCGCCTCGCAGCCGGCGGCCTCGAGGGGCAGCTCGCGCTCTGGGACGCGGCCGAGGGGGGCGCGCCCGAGGCGCTCCCCGGCGGCAAGGCGGCCGTCTCGGCGCTGGCGTGGAGCCCCGACGGGCGCCGCCTGGTCGTGGGCGCGGCCGACGGCGCGGTCGTCGTGTGGGACGCCGAGCGGGGGCGCGTCGAGCGGGCCCTCGAGCCGCGCAAGGCTCCGGTCATGACCCTCGGGGTGTCGCCCGACGGCAAGGTACTCGCCGTCGGCAGCGACGACGGGCGGCTCCTCGTGGGGCCCCTCGAGGGGGACGACGCCGCGGCGCGCGAGGTCGTGCTCGAGGGGGCGCCGCGCGCGCTCGCCTGGCTCCCCGACGGGACGCTCCTGCTCGGCCTCGAGTCCCGCCGCGTCGTGTGGCTCGACCCGCGCACGGGCACGGAGCGCGCGGGCGCCGCGCTCCTGGCCCGGGGCGGCGCGGTGACGGGCGTCCTCCCGGTGCGGGACGGCGCGCTCGTGTCCGCCGGGCGCGCCGCGACGCGCGTCGCCCTCGACGGTGTCCCCGGGCCGGACTGAGCGAGGCGCGAGGGCCGTGCCTGGCAGACCGACCGGAGGGAGGTCGGCCAGGCGCGGGCCGAGCGCGGAGCGGACTCGAGGCATGCGAGGCGCGAGGGCCGTGCCTGGCAGACCGACCGGAGGGAGGTCGGCCAGGCGCGGGCCGAGCGCGGAGCGGAGCTCACACGACCGGGCGCCGTCGCCCTGGGACGGCGCGCCCCTCGCGCAGCCACCACGACCGCGCGGCGTCCCCCCAGGAGGCGGCGTGCCCGGCCGGGTCGGCCTGGTTAGGCTGGCGTGCCGGCGGGACGCTCGAGGGAGGTTCGATCCGTGGGAGACAGCGCCAACCTGGCCCTGTACACGATCGTGTTCGCGAAGGGCGCCGTCCCGAAGCCCAAGCTCGACGCGGCGCTCCAGCGGGCAGTCACCGCCCGCAAGCCGCTCGAGGAGGCCCTCGTCGAGCTGGGCGCGCTCCCCGCGGCCGAGGTGGACGGCCTGCTGCGGATCCGGGCCCGGCTCGCGCGCGACTGCGACGCCTGCGGCGGGCCGACCTACCTCCTCCAGGACCAGACCGAGGAGAACACCCCCTGCGACCACTGCGGCGGGCGGCTGCTCACGCCCGAGCAGGCGCGCGCGAAGGCGGCGGCCCTCGAGGCCGAGGCCGCGCGAGCCGCCGCGGCGGGCGCGCAGGTCGTCGAGCTGGCGCTCGCGGCGGTCGAGCAGCGGCTCGCGGCGCACCTGAGCGAGGTCACGACGAAGGCGCTCGAGCGCTGCGAGCAGCGGCTCGCGGCCGAGGACCTGCGCGGGTTCCTGGAGGAGGTCACGGAGCGCGCGACCTCGCTCGCCGTGGCCTCGGCCCGCGAGGACCTGGCGGCGGCGGCCAAGGTCCTCGACGAGCGGGTCGCGGACGGGACGCGGCGCGCGCTCGAGGGATGGTCGTCGAGCCAGCTCGAGCAGGTCACGCAGCGGCTCGAGGCGCTGGAGCGCCGGGCCCAGGCGGTCGAGGCGCGGCCCGACCCCACGGCCGGGCTCGACGAGCGGATCGTCGCGGCCGTCGCCCAGGCGCTCGCGGCCGGGACCGCGCCGCTCGTGCGCCGGCTCGAGGCGCTCGAAGGGCTGCCTCGCCGCCTCGACGCGCTCGAGAACCGCCCCGACCCGGCCGTCGCGGTCGTCGCCGCCGTCGACGCCGCCACCCGGCCGCTCGTCGATCGCGCCCGCAAGGCGGCCGAGCGCCTCGACGCGCTCGAGAACCGCCCCGACCCCGTCGCCGCGGTCCAGGGCGCGGTCGAGAGCGTCGTCCTCGCTGCCGTCGAGGCGGCCACCCGCCCGCTCGGCGAGCGCGCGAAGAGGCTCGCCGATCGGCTCGCCGCGCTCGAGGCCCGCCCCGACCCCGCCGCCGCCGTCGAGGCCGCGTTGGTCGGCGCGGTCGAGGCCGCCGTCGAGGCCGCGACCCGGCCCCTCGTCGCGCAGGCGGAGGCCGCGGCGCGCGCCGTCGCCATCGAGGCGCGGCTCGATCAGGCCGGGGGCGCGCGCGACGAGGGCATCCAGGCGCTCGCGGGCCGGGTCGAGGCGCTCGAGGCGGCCGCCTCGGCGGCGCTTCTCGGCGCGGCGGCTGAAGTACCAGGCGAAGAAGGTCGCCAGCGACACGCTGAGCAGGATCAGGCTGGCCACCGCGTTGATCTCCGGCTTCACCCCCAGGCGCACGGCGGAGAAGATCTCCATCGGCAGCGTCGTCGAGCCCGGCCCGGAGACGAAGCTGGCCAGCACCAGGTCGTCCAGTGACAGGGCGAAGGAGAGCATGCCGCCGGCGGCCAGCGACGGCGCGATCATCGGCATGGTGATCAGGAAGAACACCTTCCACGGCCGCGCGCCGAGGTCCATGGCGGCCTCCTCGATGGACAGGTCCAGCTCGCGCAGGCGCGCCATCACCACCACCGCGACATAGGCCGAGCAGAAGGTGGTGTGGGCGATCCAGATGGTCACCAGGCCGCGCTGCGCCGGCCAGCCGACCAGCTGGGCCATGGCCACGAACAGCAGCAGCAGCGACAGGCCGGTGATCACCTCGGGCATCACCAGCGGCGCGGTGACCAGCCCGCCGAACAGCGTGCGGCCGCGGAACACCGGGATGCGCGTGAGCACGAAGGCGGCCATGGTGCCCAGCGCGACGGCGGCGATGGCGGTGTAG
>JANJTH010000015.1 GCA_024711205.1 Planctomycetota bacterium
CGCCGGCGCC
Organism: Planctomycetota bacterium; assembly: GCA_024711205.1. GTDB lineage: Bacteria > Planctomycetota > J058 > J058 > J058 > JANJTH01. The sequence goes on from JANJTH010000015.1 coordinate 11, forward strand.
GGCGCCGTTCCACGACCCGCTCGCCGTGACCCAGGCGGCCCGCGCGATCGACCGCACGCCCGCGGCCGGGGAGCGCCGCCCGGCGAGCGCCCCGGGGCCGGGCCCGGCGCCGTCGATCCAGGTGATCGACGTGGACACGCCCGCGGGTCCCGCGCGCCCGCGCGGCGCCGCGGAGCCCGGCCCCGTCGTCGTGGGGCCGTCCACGCCGCCCCGGGGCGCGCCGGCGCCCTCGCCCGCGGACCTCGCCGCCGCCGGGCGCCGGGACCGCGCCGACGTCGTGCGGATCGCGGGCGGGAGCTTCGTCATGGGCGGCGACCAGGCCTCCGACGAGGCGCCGCCGCGGCGGGTCACGCTCGAGGCGTTCACGATCGACCGCTGCTGCGTGACCGTGGGCCGCTACCGGCGCTTCCTCGAGGCCGTCCGCCGCGACGGGCCGCCCTCGACGCCGGCGCTGCGGCGGCGCTTCCCGCAGGGGAAGGACCACCGGCCGCAACGCTGGGGCACGCGCGAGTACGAGGCGCTCTGCCCGACGGACGACCACCCCGTGGTGCTCGTGGACTGGTTCGACGCCGTCGCCTACGCCGCGTGGGCCGGCGCGCGCCTGCCGACCGAGGCCGAGTGGGAGCGCGCCGCGCGCGGCGGCCGCGACGTGCGGACCTTCCCCTGGGGCGAGGCGCGGCTCGACCCGGCCCGCGCCGTCTACGGGCGCGCGACGTCCGGGCCGCTCCCCGTCGACGCCTGCCCCGACGGCGCCTCGCCCGAGGGCGCGCTCGGGCTGCTCGGCAACGTCTGGGAGTGGACCGCCGACCGCTACGCCGCGGACGCCTACCGCGCGCTCCCCGACCGCGCCCCGCACCTCCCGGTCGACCTCGACCTCGACCCGGCGGCCCAGTACGCCGTGAAGCGCGGCGCGTCGTGGACGAACGCGGCCCACTCCGTGCGGATCTCGAAGCGCGGGTTCGAGCGCCTCCTCGCGCGGCGCGACAACCTCGGCTTCCGCTGCGCCGGCGGGGCCTGAGGGCGGCCGCCGTGGACCTCGAGTTCGATCACGCGACGTTCTCCGGCCAGGTGCCGCTGTTCCCGCTCCCCGGGACCGTGCTCCTCCCGGGCGGGCTCCTCCCGCTCCACGTGTTCGAGCCGCGCTACCGGCTCATGGCCCGCGCCGCCGTCGACGGCGAGCGCCTGATCGCCATGGCGCACCTGCGCCCGGGCTACGAGGCGGACTACGAGGGCGCGCCCGAGATCGCGCCCCACGTGTGCGTGGGGCGCGTCCTCATGGACGACGCGCTCCCCGACGGGCGCTGGAACCTCCTGCTCCTCGGGCTCCGGCGCGCGCGCGTGCTCTCCGAGGACCGCTCGCGCCCGTACCGCGTCGCGACGGTCGAGGTGCTCGAGGACCCCGCGCGCGACCCCGAGCGCGAGCGCGCGCTCGCGCTCGCGCTCGCGCGCCTGCTCCGGCGGATCCCCGACGACCTCGTGCGCGACCCGCAGCGGCGCGCGGTCGTGCTCCAGAAGCTCGCCCGGACCCCGGCCCCCGGCGGGCTCGCCTTCGGGACCCTCCTCGACCTGGCCGCCGACGCGCTCCTCCTCGGCGTCGTCGACCGGCAGCGCCTGCTCGCCGCCCACGACGCCGAGCCCCGGCTCGAGGCCCTGGCCGAGGTCCTCGGCCGCCGCGCCGCCGAGCTCGAGGCGCTGCGCCGCCCCGCCGCCTGGCCCCCGCGCTTCTCGCGGAATTGAGGCACCCACGCCCGGGGCTCGCCGGGCTACCCTCGGGGCCGAGCACCCGACCGCGCACCCGCGCCCAGGAGGACGCCCGTGGGCCTGCACGACCACCCGCACGTCGCCGCCGACCCCGGCCCGCGCGGCCCCCACGACGCCGGCGGCCACGGGCAGCGCCCGGCCGGGGCCCCGGCGCCGGGGACGCCGGCCCACGAGCACCGGGCGCGCGGGCCGGCGGCGGTCCGCTGCTTCGCGCTCACGATCTCCGACACGAAGACGCCGGCCGACGACGCCTCGGGGGACGTGATCCGCGCGCACCTCGCGGCGGCCGGCCACGCGGTCGTGGGCTCGGCGATCGTCCGCGACGACCCGCCGGCGATCGAGGCCGCCCTGCGCGGCGCGATCGCCGGCGGCGACGGGCGGCCGCCCGCGCAGGTCGTCGTCGCGACGGGGGGGACCGGGCTCACGTCGCGCGACTCGACCTTCGAGGTCGTGTCGCGGCTCGTCGAGCGGCCGATCCCCGGCTTCGGCGAGCTGTTCCGCATGCTCTCGTGGGAGGAGATCGGCAGCGCCGCCATGCTCTCGCGGGCCACGGCGGGCGTCGTCGCGGGCGCCGTCGTGTTCGCGCTCCCGGGCTCGCCCCACGGGGTCCGCCTCGCCATGGAGCGCCTCGTCGCGCCCGAGCTCGGGCACCTCCTCGAGCAGCTCGCCCGGTAGCGCCCGGTCGGCGCGCCGGGGCGCGACCCGACGGCGCTCGAGAGCGGGGGCCGCGCGCGACCCCGCCCGGGCCGCTGGCCGGGGCGGGCGAGGCCGCGCGCGTCGCCGGGCTCAGGCGCGCGTGTAGATCCCCCACGCGTTGCCGTCGGGCGCGCGGAGCTTGGCGAAGCAGCCGTGCCCGCCGGGGATCTCGGTCCTGCCCAGGAGCGTCTCGGCGCCGAGGTTCGCGGCGCGCTCGAGCGTCCCGGGGATGTCGTCGACGTTCACGTAGAGCATCGTGCGCCCGTCGGTCGCGGCCGGGCCCTCGAGCATGCAGCCGCAGGGGCCCCAGTTGCCGGGCGTCGAGAAGTACCACTCCTTCTCCATGAACGGCTGGAACTCCCAGCCGAACAGCGCGGCGTAGAACGCCTTGCCCTGCTCGAGGTCGGGGGTCATGAACTCGACGTGGCAGATCGAGCCGTGCTGCGGCTCGGTCGCGCGCTCGAGCGCGGGCGTGGTCTCGGTGGCGGTGCTCATGTCGTCGCTCCTGTTCGTCGCGTGCTCGCGAGGGGCAGGACGCTACCGGAGCGCGGGCCGCGAGGTCAACCAGGCGACGCTGCGTCGTCTCGCCGCCCCGCCAGGGCCGGTGGGCTCGTGTGAGGTCCGCTCCGCGCTCGGCCTGCGCCTGGCCGACCTCCCTCCGGTCGGTCTGCCTGGCGCGGCCCTCGCGCGTCGGCCGGCACGCGGTCCGCTCCGCGCTCGGCCCGCGCCTGGCCGACCTCCCTCCGGTCGGTCTGCCTGGCGCGGCCCTCGCGCGTCGGCCTGCACGCGGTCCGCTCCGCGCTCGGCCTGCGCCTGGCCGACCTCCCTCCGGTCGGTCTGCCTGGCGCGGCCCTCGCGCGTCGCTCAGGGCGCGGAGCAGGCGACGCGGAAGCCGAGGTGGACGTTCTTGTAGCCGGGGAGCGCCCCGCGCCGCTCGAACCCGCGGCTCGCCTCGAGCGTCGCCGCCCACGAGCCGCCCCGCACGACGCGCTCGGTCCCGCGCAGGGGGCCCTGCGGGTCCGAGAGCCGCCCCGGCTGGTACGGCCCGAACCAGTCGGCGGTCCACTCCTCGACGTTGCCGGCGAGGTCGAGGCAGCCGAACGGCGAGGCCCCGCCCGGGAACGAGCCGACGGGGGCGAGCAGCGCGAAGCCGTCCTCGGCGCCGCGCACGTTCGCCCGCGGCTCGCCCGCCGGGGGCGGCGCGTCGCCCCACGGCCAGGGGAGGCCCTCGGGCCCGCGGGCCGCGAGCTCCCACTCGGCCTCCGTCGGCAGGCGCAGGCCGGCCCAGGCGCAGTAGTCGGCCGCGTCCTGCCAGGTGACGTGGACGACCGGCTCGTCGAGGCGCGCCTCGCGCCCGGGCCCCTGCCCGTCGCTCACGACGCGCGAGGGCGGGGCGCGGCGGGTCGCCTCGCAGAAGCGCAGGTACTGCGCCCAGGTCACCTCGGTCTTGCCGACGAACACGCCGCGCTCGAGCCGGACCTCGTGCGCCGGGCGCGCGCTCGCGGGGCCGGCGTCGTGGCCGCGCCGGAAGGTCGCCGGCCCGATCCACACGAGCACGCTCCCGTCGCGCAGGCAGGTCACCTCGTCGATCCCGGGGCCGCGCCGCAGGAGCTGGTCGATCCCGGGGGCGGGCTCGGGCACGGGCGGCGGCGGCGGCTCGACCGGCTCCATGCGCGCGACGACGACGACCTCGGCCTCGTGCCCGGCCGCGTCGGTCGCGACGACGCGGATCCGCGTCTCGGGGGCCTCGAGCGGGACGACGCGCGAGAACGTGGCCCCGCCCTCGGCGGGGGTGAGCTCGACGCGGACGCCGGCGACGCGCACGACGACCGCGGTCTGGTCGACGACGCGCCCGCGCACCTCGATCGCGTCGGCCCGCGTCGCCCAGCCCGCGGACGGCTCGAGCACGGTGAGCCGCGGGCGATCCGGATCGTGCACGAACGTGACCGTCCGCGACGCGACCGCCCCGCCGCCGGGCGGCTCGACGACCACCTCGAACGGGTTCGTGCCGGGCTCGAGCGCGAGCTCGAGCGCGAAGGCGCCGTCGGCCCCGCTCGTGACCGCGCGCTCGCCCACCCGGACGCGCGCCCCGGGCGGGGACGCGACGCCCTCGAGCCGCGCGGTCGGCGCGCCGAGGACCGCGCCATCACGCGGCGAGAGCGACGCGAGCGCGCCCGCGGCCGGCGGGGTCGGGGGCGCGCCCGGCCCGGTCTGCGGCGGC
>JANJTH010000079.1 GCA_024711205.1 Planctomycetota bacterium
CCGCGGCCGCGCGGCCCGGCGCCGGGGCGACCGCCCCGGGGGCGCCCGACCGGCCCGTCGACCGGGGCCGACGCGGGCGCCTGCCCTGGGCGCTCGAGCGGGCGAGCCGCCGCTACTTCGCCACGACCACGACCACCGCGGCGGCGCCCCAGGAGACCGGGCGCTCGCCGTGACCGCACGAGGGAGGATCCGCAGCATGACCCACGTCCACCCCAGGACCCCGGCCCGCCCCCGCGCGGGCTTCTCCTCGCCGCGCGCGGCCGCCGCGCTCACCGCCGTCCTGCTGGGCGCCGGCCTCGGGGCGCCCGCGCGCGCCGGCGAGGCCGACGACCGGATGTACGGCCGCGCGCTCGACTGGCTCGTCGCGCGCCAGCACCCCAACGGCGGGTTCGGGCAGGTGCCCGGGCAGGCCGCGGGCGAGATCGGGATCACGGGCCTCGTGCTCAAGGGCCTGGCGGACGCGCCCGAGCCGTGGCGGGCCAAGGTCCGGCCCGCGGCCGACAAGGCCGCCGCGTTCCTGCTCCAGCACCAGAAGCCAGACGGGTCGTTCGCGCAGGGCGACGTCGGGCTCACGAACTACCGCACCTCGATCGCGATCATGGCGCTCGGCGCGCTCGACCGGGCGCGCTACCGCGACGCGATCAACCGGGCCGTCTCGTGGCTCCTCGGCAGCCAGTTCGACGCGGAGCAGGAGAAGATCGGCCCCGACAGCCCGCACCACGGCGGGTTCGGCTACGGGCACGGCGACACGCCCAAGCCCGACGCGGACCTCTCGAACACGTTCCTCGCGCTCGCGGCGCTGAAGGACGCCGGGATCGGGCCCGAGGACCCGGTGTTCAAGCGCGCGATCACGTTCCTCGAGCGCTGCCAGAACAGCAGCGAGACGAACCCCGGGGTGGGCGGGCTCAAGCCGCTCGACGACGGCGGGTTCATGTACGACCCCGGGCTCGACCGCAACAAGAGCGCCGTGCTCGAGCACGCGGACGGCTCGCGCAGCGTCGTGAGCTACGCCTCCATGACCTACGCCGGGCTCATGTCCATGATCTACGTCGGCGTCTCGAAGGACGACCGGCGCGTGCAGGCGGCGCTCGGCTGGATCCGCGCGAACTACACGCTCGAGGAGAACGCGGGGCTCGGCGTGCGGCAGACGAGCCCGCAGGCCGCCCAGCAGGGCCTCTTCTACTACTACCACACGTTCGCGAAGACCCTCGCGGCGCTCGGGTCGCCGACGGTCGACACGAAGGACGGGCCGCGCCCGTGGGCGCGCGACCTGTTCGACGCGCTGGCGGCCCGCCAGGGCGAGGACGGCTCGTTCAAGAACCCGCACGACCGCTGGTGGGAGGCCGACCCCGTGCTCGTGACGGCCTACACGATCAACGCGATGAACTACGCCCGGCCGTTCCTCGGCCAGGGCGAGTAGGCGGCCCCGCGTGCCCACGGGCGTCTGGCTGATCGGCGCGCTGGGCGACGTCGCGACGACGACCGTCCTCGGCGCGCGCGCGGTCGCCCGCGGGTTCGCGCCGCCCACCGGGCTCGTGACCGCGGGCGACCTGCTCGGCGGGCTCGACCTCGTCGCGCTGGGCGACCTCGTGTTCGCGGGCCACGACGTGCGCCAGGCCGGCGCGCTCGAGGGCGCCCGCGGGCTGGCCGCGGCCGGCGTCGTCCCGGGCGCGCTCGTCGACGCGCTCGCGGGCGACCTCGAGGCCTACGCGGCGCGCGTGCGGCCCGGGTTCGCGTTCGGCGCGAGCCGCGTCGTGCGCGAGCTCGCCGAGGCGCCGGGCGAGGCTCCGGGCGGAGGCCCGGGCGGGGCCGAGCAGGCGGCCTTCGCCGCGGAGGCGACCCGGCGCGCCGGGCTCGCGCCGGCCGACGCCCTCGCCGCGATCGGGGACGACCTGCGGGCCTTCCGGGCGGCGCATGGGCTCGAGCGCGTGGTCGTCGTCCACGTCGCGTCGACCGAGCCGCGCCCGACCCTGCCGCCCGAGGCCGAGACCGAGGCCGGGCTGCGGGGGCTCGTCGCGCGCGGCGACGAGCGGGTGCCCGCGAGCACGCTCTACGCGCTGGCGGCGCTCGACGCGGGCTGCCCGTACGTGAACTTCACGCCGTCGCTCGGCGCGAGCCCCGGCGGCGCGCGCGCGGCCGCCGAGCGCCTGGGCGTCCCGCACATGGGCAACGACGGGAAGACGGGGCAGACGCTCCTGCGCACGGCGCTCGCGCCCATGTTCCGCGACCGCAACCTGAACGTGCTCTCGTGGTCGGGCTTCAACGTGCTCGGCAACCGCGACGGCGCGGTCCTCGACGACCCGCTCGCCAACGCCGCCAAGACGACCGGCAAGGACAAGGTGCTCGGCGCGATCCTCGGCCCCAGGCTCGGGACCTCGCTCACGCGGATCGACTACGTGCCGAGCCTGGGCGACTGGAAGACCGCCTGGGACCTCGTGCACTTCGAGGGGTTCCTCGGCGCCCGCATGACGCTCGAGACGACCTGGCGGGGCGCCGACAGCGCGCTCGCCGCGCCGCTCGTGCTCGACCTCGCGCGCCTGCTCGACCTCGCCGCCCGGCGCGGCCGGCGCGGGCTCCAGCCCGGCCTGGCGGCGTTCTTCAAGACCCCGCTCGGGACCGACGAGCAGGACCTCGCGGCCCAGATGCGCCTCCTCGCCGCCTGGGCGGCGGAGGCGGGGCCCGGGACCTGATGGCCCGAGCGCCCCAACCGCGGCTCTCCTCCGCCGATGCGCTTCCGCAGGACCGGAGCCTCTTCCCAGCCTGAAAGCAGGTGGAAGCCCGCAGGGCTTCCACCTGCTTTCAGACCGTCCAGGTCTCGGCGCCCTCGCGGAACAGGGCGGCCAGGTCGGCCTTGCCGCCGGCGCGCTCCCGGGCGCGCTCGATCTGGCCCACGAGCCCGGCGTCGTAGGTCGGCGCCTCGACCTGCCGGAGCACGCCCATGACCATGGGCGCCTCGAGGTCGGCGAGCAGGAACGCCGGCGCGCTCGAGGCGTCGTGCGCGTCGTGGACGACGAGGTCCGCGGGCGGCGCCTCGCCCTCGCCCCAGGTCACGACCTCGGGCGCGAACCCGCGCAGGCGGATCCCCTTGCGCCCGCCGGCGCCGAACGTGATCGGCTTGCCGTGCTCGAGGAACGCGAGCGTCTCCTCCTTGGCCTTCTTGTTGATCCAGGGGTCGAACGCGCCGTCGTTGAAGATCACGCAGTTCTGGAGGATCTCGATGAACGCGATCCCCTTGTGGCGGGCCGCGGCCTCGAAGACCTGGCCCATGTGCTTGACGTCCGTGTCGTAGGTCCGCGCGACGAAGGTCGCCTCGCTCGCGATCGCGAAGCGGAGCGGGTTGAGCGGGCGCTCGATCGAGCCCATGGGGGTCGACTTCGTCTTCTTGCCCTGCTCGGACGTCGGCGAGTACTGGCCCTTCGTGAGCCCGTAGATCCGGTTGTTGAACAGGAGGACCTTGATGTCGACGTTGCGGCGCAGGAGGTGCAGCAGGTGGTTGCCGCCGATGCTCAGCCCGTCGCCGTCGCCCGTGACGAGCCACACCGTGAGGTCGGGGCGGGCGCACTTGATCCCGGTCGCGAACGTGGGCGCGCGGCCGTGGATCGTGTGGAACCCGTAGGTGTTCATGTAGTAGGGGAAGCGGCTCGAGCAGCCGATCCCCGACACGAACACCGTCTTCTCGCGCGGGACGCCCAGCTCGGGCATGACCTTCTGGATCGCGGCCAGGATCGCGTAGTCCCCGCAGCCGGGGCACCAGCGGACCTCCTGGTCCGAGACGAAGTCCTTGCGGGTGAGCTTCTTCGGCAGCGTCGACTCAGCCACGGGCCACCTCCGCGCGGGCCTGCGCCAGCTCCTCGCGGAGCCGGGCGACGACCTCGGCCACCTGGAACGGGCGGCCCTTGACCTTGGAGTACTTCACGGCGGGCACGGCGTAGCGGGCCCGGACCATGGTCCAGAGCTGCCCGAGGTTCAGCTCGGGCACGAGCACGCGCTTGAACCGGCCCAGGACCTCGCCCAGGTCCGGCGGGAACGGGTTCAGATAGCGCAGGTGGCAGAGCGAGACCGCGGCCCCGTCCTCGCGCTGGACCTGCTCGACGGCGGTGCGGAGGGCGCCGAACGTGCCGCCCCAGCCGAGCACGAGGAGGTCGCCCTCGGCCGGGCCCATGACCTCGGCCGGCGGGACCTGCATGCGCTCGATCTTGGCCGCGCGCAGGGCCACCATGTGGTGGTGGTTGTCGGGGTCGTAGCTGATGTTCCCCGTGCCGTCCCACTTCTCGAGCCCGCCCAGGCGGTGCTCGAGGCCCGGCGTCCCGGGGAGCGCCCACGGCCGCGAGAGCGTCTCGGGGTCGTGGGCGTAGGGGCGGAACGGGCCGTCGCTCGAGGTCACGAAGCGGGGCGTGATCGGCGCGATCGCGTCGGGGTCCGGCAGGCGCCAGGGCTCGGCGCCGTTGGCGAGGTAGCCGTCCGAGAGGATGAACACGGGGACCATGTGCGTGAGCGCGAGCCGCGCGGCCTCGACCGTGAGCGTGAAGCACTCGGCCGGCGTCGCGGGGGCGACGATCCCGACCGGGCACTCGCCGTTGCGGCCGAACATGGCCTGGAGCAGGTCGGCCTGCTCGGTCTTCGTCGGCATGCCGGTGCTCGGCCCGGCCCGCTGCACGTTCACGACGACGAGCGGGAGCTCGGTCATGACGGCGAGCCCGATCGCCTCGGCCTTGAGCGCGACGCCGGGGCCCGACGTGCCGGTCACCCCGAGCGCGCCGGCGAAGCTGGCGCCGATCGCGGCGCCGACGGCCGCGATCTCGTCCTCGGCCTGGAAGGTCTTCACGCCGTGCGCCTTGTAGCGGCTGAGCGCGTGGAGGACGTCCGAGGCGGGGGTGATCGGGTAGCTGCCGTAGAACAGGTCGATCCCGGCCTTGCGGGCGGCCGTCACGAGCCCGAGCGCGATCGCCTCGTTGCCGCTGATCTGCCGGTACTCGCCGGGGGGCAGGTGCGAGGCGGGCTTGATCGCGTAGTGCGCCGTGAAGATCTCGGCCGTCTCGGCGAAGTAGTAGCCCTGCCGGAGCGCGAGCTCGTTCGCGTCGATCAGGACCTGCTTGCCCTTGAACTTGGCGCGGATCCAGGTGTAGGTCGGGTCGAGCGGGCGGTCGTAGAGCCAGAACATGATCCCGAGCGCGAAGAAGTTCTTGCAGCGATCGACCGACGCCGGGTCGAGCGGCGAGTCCTTGAGCGCCTCGCGCGTGAGGTCCGAGAGCGGGACCTCGATCACGCGGAACTTCGCGAGCGAGCCGTCCTCGAGCGGGTTCTGCTCGTAGCCGGCCTTCTTGAGCCCGGCCGGGTTGAAGGCGTTCTTGTTGGCGACGATCGTCGCGCCGTCCTGCAGGTCGCGCAGGTTCGCCTTGAGGGCGGCGGGGTTCATGGCGACGAGCACGTCGGGGGCGTCGCCGGGCGTGTGCACGTCGACCGAGCCGAACTGGATCTGGAAGCCCGAGACGCCCGGGAGCGTGCCGGCGGGGGCGCGGATCTCGGCCGGGAAGTCGGGGAACGTCGCGACGTCGTTGCCGATCAGGGCGGACGTCGTCGTGAACTGGCTGCCGGTGACCTGCATGCCGTCGCCCGAGTCGCCGGCGAAGCGGACGACCGCCCGCTCGAACTCGAGGATCGGCTTGCCGGGGCGGCTCGGGGTCGTCGTGGCGCTCATGTCCCTCCGGCGGGGCGCTCGGCGCGCGGAGGGGCCCGCGGCCCGCCGCCCGAGAAGCTACGGCATGGCGGGTGGATTGGCGAGCGGTCGGCCGGCGGCCCGGCGCTCAGGCTTGCGGGGGCGCCGGCGGCGCGCCCGGGGCAGGCCCGGCCGCGGGCGGGGCGCCGGCC
>JANJTH010000085.1 GCA_024711205.1 Planctomycetota bacterium
TTTGCCGACCAGCAAGCCGCCGTGGCCACGGCACGCGAGGTGCTGGTGCGCCTGCGCTCCAGTGCCACCACGCCGAGTGCACCTGATCCGCGCCGCCGTGGCTTCTTGTTGGGGCGCGGCAGCGCCCAGGGAGCGCCCCGCCCATGAGCCTGGAATTTTCCACCCAGCGCCTGCGCCTGGTTCCCGGTGCCGCCACCCCGGTGCAGGGTCTGCGCGAGCCCCTGGCCGAGCGCCTGTTGCATGTGCGTGCGGCGGCGCTCGCCCGGCTCCGCGCGGCGCTCGTGGGGCTCGAGGCCGAGCGCGACGCCGCCTGGCGCGTGGTCGCGGCGCTCGAGCACGTCGACCGGAACCGGGCCGCGCTGGCCTGGACCGACGCGGAGGAGGCGCTGCGCGAGCGCCGGACGCTCGCGCCCGCGCTCCAGGCGCAGTACGACCGGGCCGACGCCGACCTCCGGGCGGCCGTCGCCCGGGTCGACCAGGCCGACGCCGCGCTCGAGGCCGCCGTGCAGGCGCTCGGCAGGGCGCAGGCCGAGCTCGACGCGCTCGAGGCGTCGCTCGCGCAGGCCCGCGAGGAGCGCGCGCGGGAGGAGGTCGAGGACGCGAGCGACGCGGCGCTCGAGGCGCTGGGGCGCAGGGTCGCCGACCTCGCGGCGCGCGCGGCCGAACTCGAGGCCGCGGCGCGCGCCCGGGGCGACGAGGCGGTCCGCCTCGACGAGCGGCGCGCGCAGGCCCGCGAGGGCCTCGCCGAGGCGGCCCGGCGGCTGGCCGAGGAGGAGGCGCTCTGGCGCCCCGCGCACGAGCGCTGGGAGCGGCTGCGCGGCGAGGCCGAGGCGCGGGGGCTGCTCGCGGCGGCGCTCACGCAGGCCTACCACGAGGCGTTCGGCGGCCAGGGCAGCCCGAACGCGTGGAACGCGGCGCAGCGCGAGCTCGCGGTCCTGCGCGAGCGGCTCGGGGCCGCGCGGGGGGGCGAGGCGCTCGCCCTCGCGCTCGCGGGGCGGCTCGGCGCCGACGACGGACGGCGCGCCGAGGCCTACCTCGAGGCGTGGGTCGAGCTGCGCGGCTGGCTGCTCGAGCGGATCCCCGCGCAGCTCGCGGAGGTCGACGAGCCGCTCGAGGCGCTCGCGCGCCTGCGCGACCACCTCCTGCGCCTGCGCGACCGGCTCGAGCACCAGGAGCGCGCGCTCCGCGGGCAGTCCGAGGACGTCGCGCGGAGCATCGACGCGCAGGTCCGCCGGGCGCGCACGGCGGTGCAGCGGCTCAACGGCGACCTCGACGCGGTCCGGTTCGGGAGCGTGCGCGGCGTGCGGATCCGCGTCGAGCACGAGCCGCGCATGGAGCGCCTGCTCGAGGCGCTCCGCAGCGGCGCGGCGCAGCAGCTCCTGTTCGCGGGCGACCTCCCGATCGAGGAGGCGCTCGAGGAGCTGTTCCGCCGGCACGGCGGCGGGCGCACGGGTGGGCAGCGCCTGCTCGACTACCGCGAATACCTCGACCTGCGCGTCGAGGTCGCGCGGCAGGACCGGCCCGAGTGGGAGGTCGCGAACCCGACGCGCCTGTCGACCGGCGAGGCGATCGGCGTGGGCGCGGCGGTCATGATGGTCGTGCTCACGTCGTGGGAGCGCGACGCGAACCTCATGCGCGGGCGGCGCGCGGCGGGCACGCTGCGGCTCCTGTTCCTCGACGAGGCGACGCGGCTCTCGCGCGACAACCTGGTCGTCCTGTTCGAGCTGTGCCGCGCGCTCGAGCTGCAGCTCGTGCTCGCGGCGCCCGAGGTCGCGCACGGGGGCGGGAACACGACCTACCACCTCGTCCGGCGCGTCGTCGACGGCCGCGAGGAGGTCCTCGTGACCGGGCGGCGGCTCGCCGCGGGCGACGCGTGAGCCTGTGGGCCGAGGAGCCGGTCCGTCTGGCGCTTCTCGCGCTGTGGCGCGCGGGGCGCCTGCGCCGGCGCCAGGGCTGCGGGGCGGCCTTCGACGAGCTCCTGCGCCTCCCCTGGACCCGGCGGACCGGGCGCCGCGACGAGCTGGCGCTCGAGCCCGCGCGGCGCGCCGACCTGGAGGCCCTGCTCGACGGGTCCTGGCCGGGCTGGCGCGACGCGGCGGCCAGGCTCGAGGCGCGCGGGCTCCCCGCGGACGAGCGCGGCTGGCGCCGGCTCGCGGACCTCGAGCGGCGCGCGGCGCTCCCCCCGCTGCCCGCGCGGCTGAACCTGCGCACGGCGACGGCCGCCGTGGGGCCCCACTCGAAGGCCGGCCTGGGCGACGCCCGCCGCGAGGGGCTGGGCGACGTCGAGGTCACGCGCGACGGGGTCGTGCGCCTGCGCCCGCATCCGGGGCTGCGCCTGGTCCGGGGCGGGGTCGCCCTCGAGGCCGCCGACGTCGCGGCCGTGCTCGGCGAGGTGGCCGTCTCGGAGCGGGCGCTGCGCGACGGGACGCGCCTCGAGGGCCCCCCGGCCCGCGCGCTCCTCCTCGTCGAGAACAAGGGCGCGTTCGTCGACCTGACCCCGCCCTCGGGCTGGCTCGTGGCCCACGTCCCCGGCTGGGACACGGCGACCGTCGGCGCGCTGCTCGCGCAGCTCCCGGGCGTCCCGGTCGTCCACTTCGGCGACCTCGACCCGAACGGCGTGCGGATCGCGCGGCACCTGCGCGCGCTGTGCCCGGGGCTCGTGTGGGCCGTGCCGCCGCTGTGGGCCGAGCACGCGCCGGCGCGCGCGCTGCCCCGCCCGTGGCCCCCCGACCTCGACCACGCCGACGCGCCCGCCCTCGTGCGCGACCTGGCCGCGCGCGGGCTGTGGCTCGAGCAGGAGCCGCTCGCCCTCGACCCCCGCCTCCCGGCCGCGCTCGCGGCGCTCCTCCCCGGCGCGGAGCCGACGGATCAGCCGCCCGAGCAGGGAGCGGGGGCCGGACGGTAGCCGGTCACGCGGGCGGCTCGGGGCGCATGTAGGCCTGGACGTTCGCGATCCGGACGACGCCGCTCCACACGAGTTCGATGCGGTCCGCGGTGATCTCGAGCCCGCCCTCGGACGGGGAGAGGCGGAGGCGGGTGCCGCCCGCCGGGCCCGGCAGGGGCTCGACGTGGACCGAGACCATGGGGAGCCACGGCGTCGACTCGTAGGCGACCTCGCGCAGGCCATGGGCCTTCAGCACGTAGGTGCGCTGCTCCACGACGCGCGGCGGCGGGCCGTTGCGCGAATCCGCCGCCTGGTCGGGAGACTCGAGCTCGACCCAGGCCGTCGCGCGCGCGTGGTAGAGGTCGACCTCGAGCAGGCGGAGGGGGCCCTGGTGCAGGCCGTCCGCGCAGGCGACCCGGAGCTTGTCGGTCGCCTCGCAGTGCTGGAGCCAGTCCGCCGTCACGCCTCACCTCGGCCCCGGAGCCAGGCGGATGTGTCGTGGACCCCGCGCCGGCAGCCCCGGAGGCCGGCGACGCGAAGGTAGTCCGCGACCAGTCGGAGCGAGAGGCGCGGGCCCGTGACCTCGACGACCTTGTTCGGCTTTCCCGCTCCATGGATGGGGGTGAAGTCCACCCGGACGACGTGGGGCCCGGCGCCGGCGCGCAGGGACAGATCGCCGTTCCCCCTGGCGAACAGGTCGAACATGAGCTCGACCTGATCGAAGCCCTCGAGGGCCCATCTGCCCGGGGCGCGCGCCGGCCACTCGCGCAGGCGCACCGCGAGGCGAGCCTGCTTGGGACCCCTCTCCACGCGGAGCCAGGCGAGCTCCACAGCGGTCAGGTCGGGGACGACGTCGCCGAAAATGTGGGCGACCGCCTTCGGGTTCTCCATGTGGGCAGGCCACGGCTCGCTGCGCGGCGCGGCCAGGGAGACGCTCGACTCAGCCACGGTTTCCCCTCCTCCTCTCGAACGGGTAGTGCTCTCGCGTGCCGGGCACGTGGGCGTTGCGGTCGGCCTCGAGGTCTCCGGTGTTGGGCCGGACGTTGAAGTGGGGTCCCTGGTCCCCGACCCCGTCCGCGTCGCCGAACCGGTGGCCGGCGCCGTGGTCCTGGATCTTCACCGCCTTCTCCTGCAGCGGCTGCTTCTCGAACCGGTACTCCCGAGTCATGACGCGGCGATTGTCCTGCATCACGTCGCGCCCGTTGCGGTCCGTCATCGGCACACTGTCGACCAGCTCGGGTTGCGCGCCACGCGGGACGAGCGCGTCGCGCTTGGCCGCGCGGAAGGCCCCGTGGCGCGAGGGCAGGCCCTTCGCGCGCCGGGCGGCCTCGCGCGCCGCGGCGGCCCGATCGGCGGCCCGGGCCAGCGCGGAGTTCGCGCCGCGGTTCTGGAGCCCGGCCTCGAGCCCCTGGCCCGCGAACACGCGCGGCCGGCGCGGGAGGCCCGGCTCGACGCGGAGCCGGCGCTTGAGCGCCTGCGCCTCGGCCAGGTCGCTCACGACGACCTCCGCCGTGGGGTTCCGACGCAGGTAGTCGAGGACCTGGGCCGGGTCCTCGAGGAAGTTCCCGATCCGCTTCGGGCGGCCGCGCTTGTCGAGCACGTAGACGCAGTCCGGCGCGAGCCCGGGCGCCTGCTCGACGGCCGGGGCCGCCTGCGTCGCGCGCGCCGCAGGCGGCGGGCGCGGACCGCGGCCCCGGCCG
>JANJTH010000128.1 GCA_024711205.1 Planctomycetota bacterium
GGAGGTCGTGGCCGAGGCTGAGGAGCGCCGGCACGACGAACAGCGTGAAGACCGTGGAGACGGCGAGCCCGCCCACGATCACGGCGCCGAGCCCCTGGTAGAGCTCGGCGCCCGCGCCCCCGCCGATCGCGAGCGGGAGCATGCCGAACACCGTCGTCACGACGCTCATGAGGATCGGGCGCAGGCGCGTGCGCACGGAGTCGGCGAGCGCCTCGCGCGGAGTCATGCCGCCCTCGAGCACGTTCTGGTTGGCCTGGTGGACGATCAGGATCGCGTTGTTGACGACGAGCCCGGCCAGGATCACGAACCCGAGCATGCTGATCACGTCGAAGGCCGCGGTCCCGCCGCTCAGCTCCGACGCGAGGCGGATCCCGACGAGCCCGCCCGCGAGCGCGAACGGGACGCTCACGAGGATCACGAGCGGCGTGACCCAGCTCCGGAACAGCGACACGAGCAGCAGGTAGGTGATGAGGACCGAGAGCCCGAACCCGCCCGTGAGCGCCCGGAGCGTCGCCCGCAGCTTGTCGGCCGAGCCGCCGACGCGCAGCGCGTAGGCGGGCCCGAGCGCCGCGCCGACCTCGGGCAGGACCCGCCGCTCGACCTCCTCGACGACCTGCTCGAGCGGGGCCCCCGTCGCGATGTTCACCGTCAGCAGGACGTTCCGCTCGCGCTCGAGCCGGCGGATGCTCTGCGGGCCCGTCGTGCGCACGACCCGGGCCACCGACGAGAGCGCCACGGGCTCGCCGCCGCGCCCGAGGAACCGCAGCCCCGCCAGGTCCTCGGGCGAGGCGACGAGCTCGGGCGGGGCGACGAGGTTCACGTCGACCTCGCGCCCGCCGTCGATCAGGGTCGTGAGCCGCTGCCCGGCCACGACGAGCTCGACGGTCCGGCCGACCTCGGCCGTGTCGAGCCCGAGCTGCTTCGCCCGCACCTCGTCGACCTCGACCTGCAGCTCCGGGTTCCCGGTCACGAGCGAGCTGCGGACGAACTCGACCCCCTCGACCCCGCGGAGCGCCTCCTCGAGGAGCTTCGCGCCCCGCTCGAGGGCGGCGAAGTCGGGGCCCGAGAGCTCGACGTCGAACTGCTTGCCCGGGTTCGTGAACAGGCTCGAGCGCACGGGGACGACGAACCGGAACCCCGCGAGGCCGCCCGCCGGCCCGAACAGCCGCTTGTGGAACCCGGCCAGGCCGTCGGCGGTGGCGTGCTCGTCCGCGAGGACCACGCCGCCGCCGTTGAAGCGCGAGCCGGTCACCGTGAACGTCCGCTCGACCTCGGGCTGCGCGAGGAGGAACGCCTCGAACGGGGCGAAGTTGGCCTGGATCGCCTCGGGCCGGGTCCCCGGGATCGGGTCGGCGAAGAACATGATCAGGTTGCGGTTGCCCGTCGGCAGGTACTCGGCCGGCGGGGCGAGCCCGAGCGCGGCGAGCGAGCCCCCGACCACGAGCAGGACGAGCCCGACCTTGCGGCGCACCCCCGCCGCAGAGGGCGGCCGCGCGAACAGCGTCGCGAACCGCCCGTAGGCTCGCCCGAGCGCGCCCAGGTCCGAGCCGACGACGCCGGCGGCCTGCGCCCCGGCGTCGCCGTCGCCGACGGCCCCGGCGGGCGCCGCGCGGAACAGGAGCGCCGCGAGCACGGGGACCACCGTGAGCGCGACGGCGAGGGAGATGGCCACCGCCGCCGAGATCGCGATCGCGACGTCGACGAAGAGCTGGCTCGCCTCGTCGCCCTGGATCACGATCGGCGCGAACACCGCGACCGTCGTGAGCGTCGAGGCGAGCACGCCGCCCCACACCTCCTGCCCGCCGTCGATCGCGGCGCGCGCGGGCGACTTCCCGCGCTCGAGGTGCCGGAACACGTTCTCGAGCACGACGATCGCGTTGTCGACGACCATGCCGCTCGCGAAGGCGATCCCCGCGAGGCTGATCACGTTGAGCGTGCGCCCGAGCGCGTGGAGCACGAGGAACACGCCCGCGAGCGAGATCGGGATCGCGAGGCCGACGATGAACACGGTCCGGCCGCTGCGGAGGAAGAACAGCAGCACGCCCGTGGCGAGGAGCGCGCCCACGACGAGGTTGCCGGTCACGAACGACATGGCCGCGTCGATGTACGTCGTCTCGCGGTAGACGGGGCGCAGCGTGATGTCGACCCCGCGGGCGCGGAACCCGTCGTTGACCGCGGCGAGCGTCCGCTCGAGCTCCCGGATCATCTCGACGACGTTCGCGCCCGCCTGGCGGCGGACGCCCACGGCCACGCCGGGCCGGCCGTTGAGCTTCACGAAGCCGTCCGTCTCGGCGTAGGTGTCGACGGCCCGCGCGACCTCGCCGAGGCGGACCTCGCCGCCGCCCGGGACCTCGCGCACGACGATGTCCTCGAGCCCGCGCGCCACGTCGGCGCGCCCGATCGTGCGCACGGCGAGCTGGCGCCCGGCCGTCTCGACGTTCCCGCCGCGGAGGTTCTGGTTCGCGCGGGCGACGGCCCCGGCGAGCGCGTCGATCGTGACGCCGCGGGCGACCAGCGCCTCGGGGTCGAAGCGGACCTGGACCTCGCGCGGCGACCCGCCGACGACGAGCAGGGAGCTGACGCCCGGGACGCGCTTGAGCTTGCTCTCGACCTCGTCGATCACGACCCGGCGGACGAAGGCGTCCTGGTAGCTCGAGTCGAACGCGATCCACATGACGGGCTGGTTCTCGTCGGGGGACGCGATGTCGACGACGGGCTCGTCCGCCTCGTCGGGCAGGCGCGGGACCTGGCTCAGCTTGTTCACGACGTCGACGACGGCCAGGCGCGTGCTGGTCCCGTAGGAGAACTTGAGCGTGATCTGGCTGCGCCCCTGCGTCGAGGTGCTGACCATCTCGACCAGGCCCTCGACGCTCTGGAGCACGTCCTCGAGCGCGCGCGTGACCTGCTCCTCGACCTCGACCGCGCTCGCGCCGCGGTAGGTCGTCTGGATCGTGATCTGCGGCTCGTCGACGGTCGGCTTGAGCTGGATCGGGATCCGCTGGAGCGCGAGCGCGCTGAAGAGCGCCGTCAGGATCACGGCCACCGCGACCGTGTAGGGCCGGGCGACCGCCGCCGCGACGGGGCTCACGGCCGCCGCCCCGCGGGCTCGCCGCCGCCGGGTCCGCCCCGGGCCTCGCCGGCCGCCCCCGCGCCGGCCGCCGTCACGGGCGCGCC
>JANJTH010000140.1 GCA_024711205.1 Planctomycetota bacterium
CTTCGCGCGCGGCTGGCTCGCGCGGCACGGCCCGCGGTCGTCCGTGGTGCCCGCCGTCCGCGAGCGCGCCCGGGGGCTCGACCGCGCCTCGGAGCGGCAGGCCTTCGCGCAGGCGGTCGCCGACCTCCTGGGCGCCGTGGCCGGGGTCGCGGGTGACCTCGACACCGCGCTCGCGACACCGGTCGTCGACCGCGACGAGCCCCAGAAGCTGCTCCTCGCGCTCGCCGCCGACGCCCGCCCCGCGCTCGACGAGCTCGCGGCGACGCGCCGCGAGCTCGCGGGCGAGGTCGGCTGACCGGGCGCCGGCGCGGCGCGGGCGCGCGCCAGGCCGGCGCCCGCTACGCGAGCGACGGCATTGGCAACCGCGCGCGGACGTGCTCGACGAGGCCGTCCGCGTCGAGGCCCGCGTCGCGGAGCTGGAGCGGGCGGGCGCCGTGGTGGACGAACGCGTCGGGCACCCCCGCGAGGCGCAGGCGCCCGACGAGGTCGGGCCGCCGCTCGAGGGCCGCCTGGAGGCAGGCCGAGCCGAACCCGCCCTGGACGGCGTGGTCCTCGACGGTCACGACGAGCTCGTGGGCCGCGAGGAGCTCGACGAGCAGGTCGACGTCGACGGGCTTCGCGAAGCGCGCGTCGGCCACGGTCGCCGTGACGCCGAGCCCCGCCAGGCGCGCGCGCGCCGCGAGCGCGTGCTCGACCATGGCCCCGTAGGCGAAGAACGCGACGTCGCCCTCGCCGCCCGCCACGACGACGCCGCGGCCCGGCTCGATCGGGGCCGCCGACGACGCGTTCGGGGCCGGGACCGTGTCGCGCGGCCAGCGCAGCGCGACGATCCGCCCGCTGTCCTTGGCCCAGCGCAGCATGGCCCGCAGGGTCTGCTCGTCCGACGGCGCCGCGAGCACGACGTCGGGGATGCAGCGCAGGAAGGCCACGTCGAACAGGCCCTGGTGCGTCACGCCGTCGTCGCCCACGAGCCCGCCGCGGTCCATCGCGAGCACGAGCGGGTTGCCCTGGATCGCCACGTCGTGGACGACCTGGTCGTAGCCGCGCTGGATGAACGTCGAGTAGATCGCCAGGACCGGCTTGAGCCCGGCCACGCTCAGGCCCGACGCGAACCCCGTCGCGTGCTGCTCGGCGATCCCCGCGTCGAAGCAGCGCGCGGGGAAGGTCCGCGCGAACGCGTCGAGCCCGGTCCCGCCCGGCATGGCCGCCGTGATCGCGACGAGCGCGGGGTCCTCGGCCGCGAGGTCGAGCAGCGCGCTCGAGAAGGCCTGCGTCCACGAGGGCCGCTTCGCGGCCGCGGGCAGGGCGGCCGCGGGCCGCGCCGCGCCGTTCGCCCCGGCCCCGTTCGCGCCGGCCCCGTTCGCCCCGGACTCCGGCGCGCACACCCGCGGCATGAAGCCCTTGGCCGCGTGCCAGGTGATCGGGTCGTCGATCGCCTGGTCCCAGCCGTGGCCCTTGCGCGTGTGCACGTGGAGCAGGACGGGGCCGTCCGCGTCCTTGACCCGCGCGAGGGTCGCGATGAGCGCCTCGGCGTCGTGCCCCCACACGGGGCCCTCGTAGCGGAGGCCCATGCCCTCGAAGAACGCGCGCACGTCGCCGGGCGTGGCCGGGGCGTGGTCGTCGGGGCGGGGCGCGTAGGGGTTCGACTCGGCCGTCCCGGTGCCGCGCACGTCGGTGAGCGTCCGGTGCAGCCCGCCCACGGGGAACGAGATCGACATGCCGTTGTCGTTCAGGATGATCAGCACGCGCGACCCGAGCCAGCCCGCGTGGTTGAGCGCCTCGAGCGTCATGCCCGAGACGACGGACGCGTCGCCCACGACCGCGACGGTGCGGCGGTCGCCCTGGCCGAGCGCCTCGTGGCCGCGCGCGATCCCGAGCGCGATCGAGGTCGCGGTCCCGGCGTGGCCCGCGAACGCCGTGTCGTGCACGCTCTCGCCCTTGTGGCAGAAGCCCGAGAGGCCGCCGTAGGTCCGCAGCGTGTCGAACTCGGCGTCGCGGCCGGTGAGCAGCTTGTGCGCGTAGCACTGGTGGCTCACGTCCCACACGATCCGGTCGCGCGGCGAGTCGAACACCGTGTGGAGCGCGATCGTCAGCTCGACGACCCCCAGGTTGCTCCCGAAGTGCCCGCCGTTGCGGGAGACGACCTCGCAGATCCGCGCCCGGAGCGCGCGCGCGAGCGCGGTCCGGCCCGCCGCGTCGAGCTGGGCCAGGTCCCGCGGGCCCTGGATCTGCTTGAGGAGCAGCGCGTCATCGTTCATGCCTACCCACTTCCCCCGGTCGTTCGGGCGCGAAGTGTAATCGCCGCCCCGGACGATGCCCACACCCGACTCCCCCGGCCCCTGCCCCACGGCACCCTGCGGAGGCAGGACGCCGGCGGGCGAGATGTCGAGGTTCGTCAAGCGCCCGGAGGTCGGGCCTCGAGGGCGGCCCCGAGGAGCCCCAGGTCGGGGGAGGTCACGACGCGGACGGGGACCTCGCGCAGGAAGGCCGCGAACCGGCCCTTGTCCTCGAAGGCCCGGCGGAAGCTCGCCGCGTGGTCCGGGTGGACGAGGAGGTCGGGCGCGATCCCGCCGGCGACCCACACGCCGCCCGCGGCGACCACGGAGAGCGCCAGGTCACCGGCCTCGGCCCCGTAGATGTCGACGAACAGCGCGAGCGCGGCCGCGCAGGCCGGGTCGTCGCCCGCGAGCCCGCGCCGCGAGATCACGGGGGCCCGCCCGGCGGGCGGCACCGCGTCGACCTCCGGCGAGCGGGGGAGGCCCTCGTCCTCGACGAGGAACGCGTGGAGCGCGACGAGGCCGGGCCCCGAGAGGACGCGCTCGGTCGAGACGCGCCCGTGCTCGCGGCGCAGCCGGCGCAGGAGGCGGTCCTGCTGCTCGGTCCGGGCCGCGAACCCGCGATGCCCGCCCTCGGTCGGCACGACGCGCCGGCGCCCGGGGCGCCCGGCCCCCGGCTCGGGGGGGAGCAGGAACGCCTCGCCCAGGCCGGTGCCGGCCCCCAGGATCGCGACCGGCGCGTCGGCGCGCCCGGGGAGGTCGGGCCCGACGGGCGCGGCGTCGTCCGGGCCGAGCGCCTCGAGGCCGCGCGCGGCGGCGTGGAAGTCGTTGATCAGCTCGACCCGCGCGAGCCCGCAGGCGCGCTCGAGGGCGGCCGCGTCGATGCGCCAGGGGAGGTTGACGCCCGCGACGACGGCCGCCCGCGCGACGATCGTCCCCGCCACGGCGACGCACGCGCCCGCGGCGTCGGGGTCACCGGCCGCGCGCCGCGCGGCGAGGAACGCCGCGAGCGGCCCCTCGAGCCCGGCGCTCCCGGCGACGTCGACGCGGGCGC
>JANJTH010000185.1 GCA_024711205.1 Planctomycetota bacterium
GTCGCCGCTGGCTGCGTTGCTCGTCGGCCATTATGCGCCGCATGGGTGGCCTCCTCGCGCCTTGCCAGCGGCGACCATGCCTCCGGACTTCGCTGCGGGACTTCTGGCTCGGGACACTAGCCGGCCGTCGTCCCGCCCGCCGTCCGCGCCCAGGAGGTCCCCGTGGCCGAAGCGACGATCCGCCGGCTGATCCGTGACGTCCCCGACTTCCCCAAGCCCGGGATCCTGTTCAAGGACATCACGCCCCTGCTCGCGGACCCCGCCGCGCTCGCCGAGGTCACCGACGCGCTCGCCGCGCCCTTCCGCGGGCAGGGGGTCGAGCGGGTGCTCGGGATCGAGTCGCGCGGGTTCATCTTCGGGACCCCGGTCGCGCGCGCGCTCGGGTGCGGCTTCGCCCCGATCCGCAAGCCGGGGAAGCTCCCCTGGCGGACGGTGACCGAGAGCTACGCGCTCGAGTACGGCGAGGACCGGATCGAGCTCCACGAGGACGCCGTGGCGCCCGGCCAGCGCGTCGTCGTGATCGACGACCTGCTCGCGACGGGGGGCACGCTCACGGCCGCCTGCAAGCTCGTCGAGCGGCTCGGCGGCGTGGTCGCCGGCTGCGGCGTCGTGATCGAGCTCGGGTTCCTCGACGGCCGGGCCCGCCTCGGGGGGCGGCCGGTCACGTCGCTCGTGCGGTACTGACCCGCCCGGCGGCCGCCGGGCCCGGTCGCTACTCGCCGTAGAACCGCCCCGCGTGGGCGCGCTGGAGCGCCTCCTCGAGCCGCGGGTAGCCGGGCTCGAGCTGCTTGAGCAGCTCGAGCGCGCGGATGGCGTCGTCCCAGCGCTTGGCGCGGATGCAGGCGCGGCCCTTCCAGTAGAGGAGGTCCTTGTCCTGGGAGTTCTCGCGCAGCCCCTCGTCGATCGCGGCGATCGCGCCGTCGAGGTCGAGCTTGTCGTGGAGGTGGATCCCCAGCTCGAGGTGCGCCTCGCGGCGCGAGCGGTCGATGTCGATCGCGCGCCGGAGGTGCTGCGTGATCTCGCGGTCGGCCCGGGAGCGCCCCTGCTCCTGCACGGCGTAGGCGCGGGCGAGCAGGAGGTGCACGTCGTAGTCGTGCTCGAACCCCCGGAGCGCGCGCTGGAGGCACGCGACGGCGCCCGGGCCGTCCCCCGCCTCGATCCCCGTCCGGGCGGCCTCGAGGTGGAGCGCGAGGTCGTCGGGCCGCTTGTCGAGCGCGGCCTGCATGCGGCGCATGCCGTTGGCGACGTCCTTGCCGAGCACGAGGGCGCGCCCGAGCAGGAAGTCGCCCTCCCAGGAGGCGCCCGCCTTGAGCGCCCGCTCGAGCTCGTCCTGGGCCTGCTTGGGCCGGTCGAGGGCGAGCAGGATCCGCCCGAGCACGACCCGCGCCTGCCCGTCGTCGGGCGCGAGCTCGGCGCCGCGCTTGGCCGCCGCGAGGGCCGGCTCCTTCTCCCCCTCGTCGAGCAGGAGCCGCGCCAGGAGGGTGTGGGCGGCGGCCACGCCCTCGTCGAGCGCGACCACGCGCCGGGCCGCGTCCCGCGCGCCGGCCGCGTCGCCCGCGTCGAGGCGGAGCCGCGCCAGGAGGAGCCAGGCCTGCGGGTCCGCGTCCGCGAGCTTGACCCACTGCTCGGCGGTCGTGCGCGTCTCGGCGAGCTCGGCCGGCTTGGCCCGCTCGACGAGGAGCCGCGTGAGGACCTCGTAGACGCGCACGTCGTCGCTGCGCTGCCCCGCGGCGAACCGGAGCTCCGCGAGCGCCTCGTCGAGGAGCTGGGCCTCGAACGCGGAGAGGCCGATGATCGCGCGCGCCTCGCCGGCCAGGGCCTCGTCGTCGTCCTTCGCCTCGACCGCCTCGTTGCGGGCGCCCTTGTAGTCGCCCGCCGCGAGCTTGACGCGCGCCAGCGCGAGGCGCATGCGCGCCCGGCGGAGGCGGTCCTCGAGCAGCCGGATCGCGCGCGGCGCGAAGCGCTCGATCCGGCGGGCGTCGCCGAGCGCGATCGCGGCATCCGCCGCGCCGACCAGGGCGTCGGCGTGCTCCGGCGCGTACTCGAGCGAGCGGTCGAACGCGGCGGCGGCGCCCGCGTTGTCCCCCCGCTCGAGGAGCTCGAGGCCCTCGCGGGCGAACGAGGCCGGCCGCGACCCCAGCCAGGCCGCGCGGAGCGCGAGGCCGAGCGCGAGGGCGCCCACGAGGCCCACGGCCCCGAACAGGACCGGCTTCGGGACGCGGCCGAGCACGCCCGCGCTCCCGGGGCCGCCGAGCGTCGCGCCGCACGCGAGGCAGGCCGCGTCCTCCGGGGCGGCGTGGGCGCCGCAGGCCGGGCAGGTCACCTGCCGCTGGCCCGGCGCGACGACCTCGTAGTCACCCTCCGTCGGCTGCTCGGCCGACTCGGCCAGGGGCACGGCCGGGACCTGCAGGACGGTCCCGCAGCCCTTGCACTTCACCTTCTTGCCGCGCAGGGCGGGCGGCACCGTGAGGGCCTTGCCGCACTCGCAGAAGACGTCGATCGCCATGCTCGCCCGTGGTCTGGAGGAGGCGGGGATCGTAAGCGGATCCCACTCCGCTGTCACCCCGCGAGCGGTCGAGCTCGCGGCCGCGGAGGCTCGGCCCGCGCCCGTGGTAGGATCCGCGCGCCGCGATGGCGCCCGACTCGGCCCTGCGGAGGCAGCCGTGATCTCCAAGCGAGACCTCCAGCTCGGCAAGATCGCCATGCGGGCGGGCATGGTCACCAAGGACCAGATCACCCGCTGCCTCGCCCTCAAGAAGAAGCTCGCGGAGACCAAGGGCAAGGACGTGGCCCTCGGCGCCCTGCTGCTCAAGAAGGGCTACATCACCCAGGAGCAGCTCGAGGAGATCGTCCGCCTCCACAACGAGAAGGGGGGGAGCGCGGACGGGGAGGCGCGGGGCCGCTCCGGCCGACGGAAGCGCGCCAAGCGGGCCTCCTCCGCCGGCGAGGCGAGCGGCGAGGCGAGCGGCGACGCGACGACGGCCACGGCCTCGGCCGAGGTCGGGGCGCCGGACCCGGCGGACTCCGCGGGGGACGACGAGGCCGCCGCGCGCGCCCGGGCGAAGAAGGCTCGCGCCAAGAAGGCCCGCGCCAAGAAGGCCCGGGAGGGCGCCGACCCGGACGCGCCCGCGGGCGAGCGCGCGCGGCGCGGGGCCAACGGCGCGCAGCCGGCGGCGCGGTCCTCGCGCCGGGCCGCGCCCGAGGCGTCCGGCGAGGCGTCGAAGGCGGAGGAGGCCTCGGACGCGGGCGCGGTCGAGAGCGCCGAGGCCGCGGTCGAGTCCACGTCGCACAGCGACGCCGACCCGGCGCTGTTCGCGAGCGCGCCCGAGGGCGCGACCGACGACGAGGACCGGCGGCTCATCGCGTGCCCGGACTGCGGCAAGCAGTACCGCGTGCGCGAGAAGCAGACGGGCAAGCGCTTCGCGTGCCGCCGCTGCAAGAGCCGCGTGAAGGTCCCGAAGGACCTGTTCAGCCGGCCGATCGAGGCCGCGCCCAAGGCGAAGGGGAAGCCGAAGTCGCGGGCGGACGTCGAGGTCGAGGAGTTCACGCTCTCCTCGTCCGAGCAGGCCCCCGACGACGAGGAGGCGGGGCCCACGCCCTCGGTCCGGGCGGCCGCCGCCCAGGCCGCCGCGGCGATCAAGAAGGTCCAGGCCCAGACGTCGATCGCGGACCTGGCGCGCGCGGCGACGCAGCAGCAGAAGAAGGGGCTCCCGCCGCGGACCCGGTTCGGCCCGAAGCAGGCCGCGACGCTCCTCGTGTCGGTGCTCGGGCTCGTGGGGGTCGTGGGCGGTGGCCTGTGGGCCCGGGAGCGGTCGCGGCTCGAGGCGGAGGCGGCCGCGCAGGCCCTGGCCGATCGCGAGCTGGGGGCCTGGCGGCAGTCGCTCGAGGGCGCGGTCGCGAAGGCCGAGGGGGCGCTCGCCAAGCGCTCGCCGATCGAGATCGGGACGGCCCTGGCGGACCTCCGGCTCGTCCTGGGCGAGCGGGCCGCGCTCAGCCGCCGCGACAACCAGGCCCGCTCGCAGGCCGAACTCGTCGCGCGCAAGGTCGACGAGCTGGCGCGGACCCTCCTCCTCGCGCGCGCGGACGCCTACGCGGCGGAGGGCGGCCTGCGCGGCGCGGAGGAGGCGATCGTCGCCCTCGCCGAGGCGGTCCGCGAGACGCCCGACGACGAGGCCCTGACGGTCCGCCTGGGGCGGCGGCTCATCGCGGCCCACCGGCACGAGGAGGCGGCGAAGGCGCTCGAGCGCCTGGCCGAGCGGTCGGCCGCGGCGCGCTGCCTGCGCGGGCTCGCGCTCGAGCGCGGCGACGACGGCCCGCGCGCGGCCGAGGAGTACGCGAAGGTCGAGCACCCGCTCGCCCCGGTCCTCGTCGCGCGCGCCCACGTCGCGGACCGCGCCTGGGCGGCGGCGCTCGCCGCGCTCGGCGGCGCCACGGGCCTCGACGCGCGGGGCAAGGCGGCGGCGAAGGTCGTCGAGGCGCTCGCGCACGAGGGCAAGGGCGACCTGCGGGCGGCCGACGCCGCCTACGTCGAGGCGGGCGCCGAGGTCGCGGACGTCCCCGAGCCGCGGATCGCCCGCGGCGAGTTCCTGCTCCGCCAGGGGCGCGTCGACGAGGCCGTGGTCGAGCTCGAGCGGGCGAAGACGATCGGCGGGACCGCGCGCGGCCTGCTCGCGCTGGGCGACGCCTACGCGGCCCAGCTCGAGACGGACCGCGCGCGGGCGGTGTACCGCGACGCGACGGCGCTCCCGGCCGCGCTCGAGGCGAGCGACGAGGCGGCGGCGCCCGGGGGGGTCGACCCGTTCGAGGCGCCCTTCCAGTCGGACGCGCGGGCGCTCGCCCGCGTGCGGCTGGGCGCGCTCGAGGCCGGCGCGGGGCGCGTCGGCCCGGCGCGCGAGCAGCTCGGGCAGGCCCAGCAGCTCGACCCGTTCGTCGTCGAGGCGGAGGTCCTCCTCGCCGAGCTCGACCTCCGCGAGGCGAACCTCCCGCTCGCCGACTCGCGGCTCGCCCGGGTCGAGCTCCTGCTCCGGCGGCGCGAGGGGCCGGGGCGGACCCCCGAGCAGCGCGGCGTCGAGCTCGTGCGCGCGCCCGTGGCGGCGCAGACCTTCGTGGTCCGGGCCGCTCACCTCCACGCCACGGGGCGCTTCCAGGAGGCGCTCGACCGCGTGGCGCGCGCCGAGCAGGTCGACGCCTCCGTCTCCGCCGCGGCGAACGCGCTCCGCGGGCGGCTGTTCGAGGCGCTGAACCAGCACGAGCGGGCCTACGAGGCCTTCGCGCGGGCGGCCGCGCTCGAGGTGGAGCCGACGAGCCCGGCGGGGCGGGCCTACCTGGGCGCGCGGAAGGCGCTCGACGAGGCCGGCGCCGGCGGGGTCGCGAAGGCGCTGGCCGGCGTCGAGGCGGCCCTGAGCTTCAACCCGTACCACGCCAGCGCGCAGCTCCTGCGCGCGCGGGCGCTCGTCCTCGACGGCCGGGCGAGCCTGGCCGTCCCGGCGCTCGAGGCCGCGATCGGGCTCAACGGCTACCTCCGCGACGCGTTCGTCGCGCGCGGCTTCCTCCACGTCCGGGACCTCCCGGAGCAGGAGCGGACGCGCGAGGCGGCGACCCGGGCCCTCGGCGACTTCCAGTTCGCGCTCCGGATCGAGGCCAAGCAGGGGGGCGAGCGGGCGGAGACGCACTACGGGCTCGCGCTCGTGCACTTCCTCCTCAACGACCTGCGCGCGGCCCTCGACGCGGCGAACCGCTGCCTCGAGCTCGACGAGAAGTTCACGGAGGGCTGGGGGCTCCGGGCGCGGATCAAGGAGCGGCAGGGCGACCGCGCGGGCGCGTCGGCCGACGCGGCGCAGCACAAGGCGCTCGCCGGGGGCTGAGCCGGCGCGTCGATCACGGTCGAGCGCGCGGGGGAGGGGGCATGGTGGACGCTCGGCGGGAGCTCGCTTGCACGATCGACCGGGCGCCCCGCCGGCGCGGGCGCGCGCTCGCCCTCGCCGTGGCGATCGGCGTCCTCGGCGGGCCCTGGCGCGCCGTCGGCCAGGAGCCGCCCGGCGAGGGCGAGATC
>JANJTH010000169.1 GCA_024711205.1 Planctomycetota bacterium
GACCCGCGGCCCCTCGTCGGCCGGGCTCACGAGCGAGGTGCTCACGGTGTTCCGGGCGCGCGGCGCGCGCAGGGTCGGCCCGGGCGGCGGCGTCGAGGGCGAGGCGATCGTGCTGCACGAGGTCGCGCTCGGCGAGGTCCCGGCCTTCCTCGACGCGCGGCAGGCCGCGGGCGCCCTCGTCGACCCGAAGGTCTACGCCGCGCTCTGGTTCGCCGCGCGGCCCTGAGCGACGCGCGAGGGCCGTGCCAGGCTGACCGACCGGAGGGAGGTCGGCCTGGCGCGGGCCGAGCGCGGAGCGGACTACACACGAGCCGTGCGCGCGGGGCTGGGGCGTCCGCCCTCGCGTCCCCGCGCGGCCGCGCCGCCCCGCCCCCAGCCACGTTCCGGGTAGGATCCCGCGCCGTGAGCGAACCGACGACCTCCGCGCCCGCGGGCGACGGCACCAGCGACCCGGCCGGCGGCGACCCGGCCGAGGGTGAGCACCTCCGCGACGACCAGCTCTTCGCCGTCATGCACGCGCTCGCCGAGGCGCCGCCGCCGGCTGCCGGAGAGGACGGCGCCGACGCCGAGCTCGCGCGCGTGCTCGGGCGGCTCGACGTCGTGTTCCGCCAGCCGATGGCGCCCGAGCACCGGCTCGGGCCCGAGACGCTCGCGCGGCTCGTCGCGCACGGCCGCGCCTGCCCGGGGTGCCGCATGCGGCTGCTCGAGGACGGGCCCGAGGCGCGGCCGCCGCGCACGCGCGCCGAGGTCGAGGACGAGGCGCGCTCGGCCGAGGAGGAGCGCAGGGCGAAGGTCCGCCGGTTCTGGACGAACCTGGCGCTCGGCGTGCCGGCCTTCTTCGGGGCCCAGTACGTGTTCGGGCTGTGGCGCGAGAAGCGCGACGCCCGGACGGGGGTCGAGGACGGGGCGCTGCAGCTCGACCCGCGCGACAAGGCGAAGGGGATCGACCCGCTCCTCGTGGGCGCCATGGCGCTCGTGCTCGTCGCGTCGTGGTTCCTCGCCGAGGCCTACGTGATCGCGCGCACGCTCTGGATCGACTTCTCGGCCTGGAAGCGGGCCGTGCCGGTGATCGGCAAGAAGTGGGCCGAGCGCGACAAGCGCCGGCTCGGCGAGTGAGCGGGCAGGGCGTCCCCCCTGCGCAGGGCGACGACGGCCCGCGGCCCGCGGGCGGCGACCCCGCGTGGGCCCGGCGACGGGCCATGGTCGCGGAGCAGATCGAGCGGCGCGGGGTGCGCGACCCGGCGGTGCTCGCGGCGATGCGGACGGTGCCGCGGCACCTGTTCGTCCCGCCCGCGCTCGCGGGGCAGGCCTACGACGACCGCCCGCTCGCGATCGGCCACGACCAGACGATCTCGCAGCCATACGTCGTGGCCGCGATGACCGAGGCGCTCGCCGTCGGCGCGGGCGATCGCGTGCTGGAGATCGGCACGGGGTCGGGCTACCAGGCGGCGGTGCTCGCCGAGGTCGCGAGCGAGGTCCATACGATCGAGCGCGTGCCCGAGCTCGCGGCGAGCGCCGCCGAGCACCTCGCGCGGCTCCGCTACGACCGGGTGCACGTGCACGTGGGCGACGGCTGGCTGGGCTGGTCGCCCGCGGCCCCCTACGACGGGATCGTGGTCACGTGCGGCGGCCCGCGCGTGCCCCCCGCGCTCGAGGCCCAGCTCGCGCCGGGTCGTCGCCTCGTCATGCCCGTCGGCGGGGAGGGCGAGGTCATGGAGCTCCGCGTGCGCGAGCGCCACCTGCACGACGACGGGTTCGACGAGTGGTCGCTCATGCCCGTCCGGTTCGTCCCGTTCGTCACCGACGAGCCGTCGGCGGGGCCCTGACGCCCGGGCAGGCCGACGGCGCCGAGGCCTGCAACTCCGCGCGGCGCCCGCACATCGGCGCTCGGCGCCGGGTGTCGCGAGGGTGTGCGCGGTGCGTCAGCGGGCGTCCGACGGGTGTCAGGTCCTCGACGCTCCTGACGCATAAACCGTTGCAGTTTCATGTTTCCTTGACGGCCCGGCGCGTGCGATAACGCTCCGCGACACGGGGAGTCCCGTGCACGTGGAGGCGCACGTGGAGACGGACCTGCAGATCGACGCGCACCGGGCGGCCGCGGCCCCGGCGAAGCATGACGGGCCCTACGGCAGCAGCGCGCGCGCGCGCAGCCAGCGCCGGGCGGCCTCGCCCGCCCTGACGCACCTCCAGCCCCAGGTGTCGAGCGACCCGATCGCCCGCGTCACGAAGGAGGCGATCCACTGGAAGCGCAAGCTCTTCCACGTGGTCGGGATCGGCACGGCGGCCGTCGCCTACGCCCTGACGCCCGTCGAGCCGCTGGTCGCCTGCGCGATCTTCGGCGTGTTCGCCGCGATCTTCGTCGGCCTCGACGCGCTCCGCTTCTACGTCCCTGCGCTCAACCGCAAGGTCAAGAAGGACTTCGGGCCGCTGATGCGCGACTACGAGCTGAACGGGTTCTCGGGCTCGTCGTGGTTCCTGCTCGCGGCGGTCCTGTGCGCGGGGCTGTTCAGCAAGCCGGCGGCGTGCCTCGGGTTCCTGTGCCTCGCGATCGGCGACCCGCTCGCCTCGTGGGCGGGGCTGCGCTGGGGCCGGATCCGCCTCCCGGGCGGCAAGTCGCTCGAGGGCTCGCTCACGCTGTTCGCCGTGTCGGCCGTCGCGTCGGTCGCGCTGCTGACCGCCGTGTTCGGGCTCGGGCTCGCGGCGGCGGCCGCTGTGGCCGTCCCGACGGCGCTCGTCGCGGCCGTGGCCGAGGGCGTGCCGATCAGCAAGCGGTTCGACGACAACTTCGTCATGCCGATCGCCGCGGCGGCCGCCGCCGCGGCGGTCCTGCCGCTCGCGATCGCCTGACCGCGGGAGCCGCCCGCTCGCCGACCCGCGCCCGCGACCCGGCCCCGGCCGGCGCGGGCGCGCTCGTTCCGGAGCGGTCGTGAGCGCCGACGCGCCCGACGGCGCCGCCGCCGGGGACGGCGACGGCGGCCCGGGCGCGGGCACGGGTCGCGACGGCCGCGCGGGCGCGGGCACGGGTCGCGTGCCGCTGGGGCCGCGGCTCGCGCTCGCCGCGCTCGCGGGCGCGGCAGGCGCCGTCGCGTCCTCGCCGGTCGAGCAGACGTGGGCGCAGTGGCCGCTCCTCGCGCTCCTCCTCCCGGCGCTCGACGGGCTGCCCTGGCGGCGGGCCCTGCTCGTCGGGTGGGCCGCCGGGGCGTCGGCGAACCTGTGCCTGTTCTCGTGGCTCGGCGTCGCCGCCGCGCGGTTCGGCGAGCTGCCGTGGGCCGTGGCGGGGCTCGCGCTGCTCGTCTACGTGGCCGCGTGCGGGGCGCAGTACGCGGTCGTGGCGGGGCTCGACGCGCTCGTGCGCGCGCGGCGGCCGGGCGCGCGGCGGCTCCTCTTCCCGCTCGCGTTCGTGGCGGTCGAGGGGTGGTGGCCGCAGCTCTTCCACTGGACCATGGGCGCCGGGCAGGGGCCGTCCGTGCTCGTGAGCCAGGCGGCGGCCTGGGGCGGGCCGCTCGCCGTGAGCCTGGTGCTCCTCGCGGGGGCCTGCGGGCTCGAGGCGGCGGCGACCTGGGCGTGGGCCGCGGCCCGGGGGGCCCGTGCAGGCGTCGCCGGGGGCGGGCCCGCGCCGCACGCGGCGGCCTCGCGGGCGGTCGCGGGCCGCGACGCGCTCGTGCTGCTCGGGGCCGTCGCGCTCGCGCTCGCCCTCGGCGCCTGGCAGCGCGCCAACGTTCGTTCGGCGCCGGCCGCGCGGACCGTCCGCGTGGCGCTCGTGCAGCCGGGCGTGGCCTGGACGCCGCACGGCGGCGTCTCCCACGCGGAGGTCGAGGTCGCGCTGCACCGGATCGCGGCGGAGGTGGCCGCGGCCGGCCCGGTCGACCTCGCGCTGTGGCCCGAGTCGGCGCCGCCCTGGCCCCTGATCCGGCTCGAGCCCGGGGGGCCCGCCCAGGTCGTCCGCGCGGTGGAGGCCGAGGCGGCCCGGCGGCGGGACGTCCTCGCGGGGCTCGTCCGGCGCGGGCGCGCGCCGGCGGTCCTCGGGGTGACCGAGATCGACGTCGCGTGCGGCCCCACGCTCGAGGCGTCGCGGGTCGTGCGCGCGCGGAACCTCCTCGTCGCCCACGACGCGCTCGGCCGCGAGGTCGACCGCTACGCGAAGCACGAGCTGCTCGTGTTCGGCGAGTACCTCCCGCTCGAGGGCGCGCTGCCCTGGCTGCGGACCTGGCTCCCGACCGCCGGCAACTTCGAGGCGGGTCCCGCCCCGCGCGCGCTCGAGGTCGCGGGCCTGCGGCTCGGCCCCCTGATCTGCTACGAGGCCGTGCCGGGCCGCCCCGCGCGCCGGCTCGTACGCGAGCACGAGGTCGACCTGCTCGTGAACGCGACGAACGACGTGTGGTTCGCGGGCACGCAGGGCCCCGGGCTCCACGCGATGATCGCGCGCCTGCGGGCGATCGAGACGCGGCGCCCGTTCCTGCGCGCGACCACGACCGGGATCTCCCAGGCCGTCAGCGCCGCGGGCGACGTCGTGGCGACGATCCCCTGGGGCGAGGCGGCCGTGCGCGCGGTCGACCTCACGCTGCCCGCGCGGCCAGGTGATTCAG
Organism: Planctomycetota bacterium; assembly: GCA_024711205.1. Lineage (GTDB taxonomy): Bacteria > Planctomycetota > J058 > J058 > J058 > JANJTH01. Next base: position 4,587 of record JANJTH010000169.1, read on the forward strand.
CCGAGCCGCTCGCCGTGCGCGCGGGCGACGCCCTGGCCTGGCTCGCCCCGCTCGCCCTCGCCCTCGCGCTCGCCCTCCGCCGCGGCCGCCCCGCGTAGCCGCGCCGATCTCATCCAGAGCGCGACCGCCGTCCTCGCGGCTCGCGCGACGACCTCCTGTCTCTTCCTCTTCCCTTGCCCTTGCCCTCCCTCTTCTCTTCTCTCCCCTCTTCACCCCGCGGACGGCCCCGGCTGGAAGAACCGCTCCACGAAGTCGCGCAACCCGAAGCCGCTCTGGGGGAGGTGGCCCTGCGCGAGGAGCCAGCGGACCTGCCGCTCGAGGGCGGGCCGGACCGGGCCGGGGCCGTGGCCGAGCTCGCGGCGGGCGCGCGAGTCGTCGACGAACCAGTAGAGGCTCATGGCCTCGCCCATGGCGGCGTTGAGCGTGACGGCGAGCCCGCGGTCGGCGCCGCGCAGGCGCGCGAGCCACTCGCCGGCCTGCCCGAAGCCGCGCATGGTCGCGCGCGAGATCGGGAGCGCGGGCGCGCGGAGGTCGAGCACCTCGCGCAGGAGGTCGACGAGCGCGCGGTTCGTCAGGTTCTCGCCGCCGATCAGGTAGTTGCCCCCGCGGGGCGCGCGCTCGAGCGCGAGGACGTGCGCGCGCGCGACGTCGAGCACGTCGACGAGGTTGAGCCCGCCCGGGGGCGCGAAGGGCAGGCGCGCGAACGCGAGGCCCGCGATCGCCCACGAGGAGTGCCAGCTCCGGTCGTCCTCGCCCACGCACAGGCCCGGGTGGAGGCACACGACGTCGAGCCCGCGCGCGGCCGCCTTCCAGACCTCGGCCTCGGCCAGGCACATGGAGGTGACGTGGAACGAGTGGAAGCGGTCCGTCGTGTCCGCGCCGCGCTCGTCGACCGGGACCGGCGCCCGCGTGCCCGCGTAGATCCCGACCGAGCCGTCCCACACGACGCGGCCCACGCCGGCGGCGAGGCAGGCCTCGAGGAGGTGGCGCGTCCCGAGGACGTTCGTCCGGTAGAGCGCCTCGGCGTCGCGCCGCCAGAGCGACAGCACGCCTGCCGTGTGCACGACGGCGTCGCGCCCGCGGCAGGCGGCGACGAGCGACTCGGGCGCGCGGAGGTCGCCCGCGACCCACTCGACCTCGAGGCCGGCGAGGGCGCGGCGCGGGCTCGTGGGCCGCGTGAGCACGGCGACCTCGTGGCCGGCCGCGGCGAGCGCGCGCGCCGTGTGCGAGCCGACGAAGCCCGTGCCGCCGACGACGAGGACCTTCACGGGGGCGGCTCCTGTCCGGGCGCGGCGCGGAGCACGCGCAGGTCGCCCTCGCGGCGCGTGAGCCCGGTCGCGTCGAGGTGCTCGAGGAGCGGGATCACGACGCGCCGGTTGCCGCCGAGCAGGTCGCGCAGGGCGCTCGCCGAGAGCCCGCCGCCCGCGGCGAGCGCGCGCGCGACCGCGGCGCGGGCCTCGTCGAGCCGCGCGCGCGGGAGCAGCACGTCGGCGCCCAGGTCCGCGAGGTCCCCCGCGGCGACGAGGTGCGCCACGAGGTCCTCGCAGGCGGCGGGCGGGAGGGGCGGGGCGAGCTCGGCCAGGACCTGCGCGACCGGGGGGGCCGCGAACCCGCCCGCTTCGAGCCGGGCGAGGAGCTCCCGGCGCAGCGCCGCCGCGGGCGCGTCGAGGACGACGCGGTGGTCCGCGCGCGCCCAGCCCTGCGCGGTCTCGACGACCTCGCCCGGGGCGGCGAGGCGCGCGAGCGCCGCCTGGACCGTCGCGTCGTCGAGCCCGCTCGCGGTCCGGATCGTCGCGCGGGGGCAGCCGGCCAGGAGCGGCCGGTCGCGATGCCAGGCCGCGAGCGCGCCGCGGACCGCCTCGAGCGCCGCCGCGAAGGGCGCCGCGGCCAGCCACGCGGCGCCGCCCTTGCCGTGCCCCAGGGCCACGGCCGCGCCCTCGGCGGCGAGCGCCCCGAGCGCCGCCTCGACCGCGGCCCGGTCGAGCTGCAGCGCGTGGCCGAGGTCCTCGGCCCGCCGGGGGCCGCGCGCCGCCTCGAGCGCGACGCGCACGCGCTCCTTCGGGTCGCCCAGGGCCTGCTCCTCGGCGGCCAGGCGTTCCAGAACGAAACCCTTGCCCGGCTTCAGGCGCCATTTCGAAGCCCCGAGGAGGACGCCCCCCCCGAAGGTCTGCATGGGCGAGTGGCGGCGCACGACGAAGCGGTCGCCGGCGGCCGCGACGACGGGCTCGTGCAGGCGGAGCTGGCAGAGCGCGCTCGCGCCCGGGGCGAGCCGCGGCCCCTCGAGGAGCACGAGCTCGCCCAGGACCTCGCTCGTGCCGACGTGGACCCGGACCGTCTGGCGCTGCTCGAGCGGGCGGCGCTGGGACGCCAGGTGGGTCAGCCGGGCCTCCCAGAGCGCCTCCGGGGCGAACACGCCGGGGGTGCACAGCGCGTCCCCGCGGTGGACGGCGTGGCGGTCGACGTCGGCCACGTTCACCGCGGCGCTGTGGCCCGCGTGCACGCGCTCGACCGGGGCCCCGTAGGCGTGGAGCCCGCGGACCCGCCCGCGCAGGCGCTTGCCCGGCCCGAGGACCTCGACCGGGTCTCCCGGGGCGAGCGCGCCCGAGACCGGGACGCCGGTGAGCACCGTCCCGAAGCCCTGGGCGGAGAACACGCGCTGGATCGGGAGCCGGAACGGCCCGTCGGTCGCTCGCGGCGGGACCGCGAGGACGACGCGCTCGAGCGCCGCGCGCAGCGCCGGCAGGCCCTCGCCGGTCACGCCCGACACGCGCAGGATCGGGGCCCCGGCGAGGAACGTCCCGGCGAGGAGCTCCGCGAGCTCGAGCTCGAGGACCTCGAGCAGCTCCGCGTCGACGCCGGGGGCGTCCGTCTTCGTGACGACGACGAGCCCGCGCTCGAGCCCGAGCAGCCCCAGGATCTCGAGGTGCTCGCGCGTCTGGGGCATGACCCCGTCGTCGGCCGCGACGACGAGGAGCACGACGTCCACGCTCGTGGCGCCCGCGACCATGTTCTTGACGAAGCGCTCGTGGCCCGGGACGTCGATGATCCCGACGCGTCGCCCGTCGGCGAGCGCGTAGGGCGCGAACCCCAGGTCGATCGTCATGCCGCGGTCACGCTCCTCGGCGAGGCGGTCGGGGTGGACGCCCGTCAGCCGCTCGACGAGGGTCGACTTGCCGTGGTCGATGTGGCCCGCCGTGCCCACGATGACGCGCACGATCTCGGTGGGCGTGGCCGCGGCCGCCGGCTTCATGCCGGGGGAGGATACCCCGGCCGTCACCGTCAACGGCCGGTCAGTGCGGCACTTGCGTTCGTCGGGGGGAATGGACTAGACTGCCGCCGATCGCCCTCGGGCGGTGGGGGAAGCATGCCGAGGAGCCGTGGTGTGCGGCGGGGGGAGGGCCGTTGGTGACGGCCAGCGGCGCCCAGGAGGAGCTCACGGTGCTCGAGGCCACCCTCGACGACGCCGTGCAGGAGGAGGGCTTCCTGCGCGAAGGCAGCGGGAGCGCCTTCGTCTCGCGCCCGAACACGGTGGTCATCGTGCGCTGTTCCGAGCGCGGGGTCGGGCTCGCGCGGCGCAAGGTGGAGCAGCTCGTCGAGCGGGGGTTCCACGGGATCGTGCTCACGCTCGAGGACGTCGGCGCGCCCAAGGTGGCGGCGACGGGCCTCCGCGCGGCCGCGGAGTATGCGGAGGCCTGGGGCGCCTGGCTCGCCGTCGTCGCCCCGGCCGGCCTGCGGGGCGCGCTCGCGGCGGAGGGCGGCCTCCCGGCCTCCGCGCCCGTGGTGGGTGACCGCGGCGCCGCGCTCGAGGCGTACCGTCGGCGGGAGGAGGCGGACGGCGCGGGCGGGGAGGTGGACCCGCTCGTGGTCGCGAGCGGCGACGCGCTGACCGACTCGGGCGACGCCACGTACGACCCGAACGATTGGGGCTGGGGCGAGCCCGCGGCCGCGCCCGCCGCGGCGCCGGCGAAGCTCGACGTGGCCGAGCTGTTCGTGCAGGCCGACGAGCTCGGCGGGCTCGGCGACCAGATCCGCGGCGTGACGCGCCGCGGGCGGCGTTACGTGACCCTGAGGCTCCACTTCCCGCGCGACCGGCGCCTCTCGTCGGACGACGTGCGGCACATGACGGCGGCGCGGGACGCGCTGACGAAGGCCGGCGGCCAGCTCGTGCTCGCGGCGCTCCAGGAGGACGTGCTCAAGTGGCTCCGCCTGCTCGACGAGGAGCGCAAGTTCCTGATCGTCGAGACGGCGGACGACGCGGAGCGCGCGCACGCGCGGCACGCGGCCGGCGAGGCGCCGGCGCCGGTCGCGCCCGCGGCCGACGAGCCGGCCTTCGTCGTGGCCTCGCGCGACGGCGACGCGGTGGTGATGGCCCCGCGGGCGGGCGGCGCCGGCGGCGAGCGGGCGGCCGACGTGGTCGTGGTCGACCTCGGTCGCGACGGGATCCCCGCGCTCCCCGGCCGCGTGGAGGCCCTGGCGGCCCGGGGCGCGCAGCGGGTCGTCGTCGACCTGTCGCGCTTCCGCGAGCTCCGGGGCGAGCGCTTCGACGCGCTGCCCGGCGCGGCGGCCGCGGCCCGGGGGGCGGGCGTGGAGCTGGTGTGCGGCGGCGCCTCGAGCGAGGTGCGGGCCCTGCTCCGGATCCTCGGGCTCGACGGCGAGGGGGTCGTGAGCTCGACGCTCGACGACGCGCTGTGCGCGCTCGCCGCGCGCGAGCACGCGCGGTCGCCGTTCGCGCGGCTGCGGCTGCGGACGCGGCGGGAGGCCCTGCTCGAGCCGCCGCCGGCCGACCCGCTCACGAGCTCGAGCTTCCTCGTCGAGGACGAGCCGGCGCCGCGGCGGGCGACGCCCGAGGCGCCGGCGGCCGCCGCGCCGGACGGGCGCGCGCAGGCCGAGCTGACCCGGCTCCAGGCGGAGCTGGCGCGGGCGCACGCGGACCTCGCGCGCGCGCGCGCCGACGCCGAGGCGGCCCAGCGGCAGGCCAGCGAGGCCGGCGCGCAGCGGGAGCGGGTCCGCGGCGAGTTCGCCGAGGTCGAGCAGCGCGCCCGGCAGGAGGAGCGCAAGCGGCTCGAGGCCGAGCAGGCCGCGCAGCGCGCCGAGCGCAAGCTCGAGACGGCGCGGCTCGCGGCGGAGGAGGCCGAGGCGGCGCGGCGCGGGCTCGAGGCGTCCCTGGCCGGCGCCGAGCAGCGGGCCTCAGCCGCCGAGGCGCGGGCCGGGGCCGCCGAGCAGCAGGCCGCGG
>JANJTH010000178.1 GCA_024711205.1 Planctomycetota bacterium
GGGCGGCGTGACGCGCGCGGCGAGGCCGCCGGTCCCCGGGCCCCCGCCTGCGGGCGCCCCGGCGGCCGGCGCGCGCGCCGGGGAGGCCGGCGCATGATGCGCTGCCCGCCGTTCCGCTACCTCGCGCCCGAGACCGCGGCCGAGGCGGCCCGCCTCGTCGCGGCGCACGGCCCTGGCGCGGCGCTCCTCGCGGGGGGCACGGACCTCCTGCCGCGCCTCAAGCGCGGGCAGGCGGCCCCGGACCTCGTCGTGGGGCTGACCCGGGTCGCGGCGCTGCGCCGCGCGCGAGCCGGCGCCGACGGGCTCGAGCTGGGGGCGGGCGTCACGCTCGCGGCGACGGCCCGCCACGCCGCGCTCACGCCCGCGCACCGCGCGCTCGCGCTCGCCGCGGGCGGGGCCGCGACGCCGCACGTCCGCAACATGGGGACCCTCGGGGGGAACCTGTGCGCCGACACGCGGTGCGGCTACTACGACCAGCCCCGGCCCTGGCGCGAGGCGATCGGGTTCTGCCTCAAGGCGCCCGCGGGGTGCGCCGAGCCCGCGGCGGCCCGCGCAGGGGAGGTCGCGGGCACGTGCTGGGTCGCCCCGGGCGGGCGCCGCTGCTGGGCCGTCGCGTCCTCGGATGCGGCGCCGGCGCTGATCGCGCTCGGCGCAGAGGTGACCGTCTGCTCGGGCGAGGGGTCCCGCCGGCTCGCCGTCGCGGCGCTCCACCGCGACGACGGCCGGGCGCCCCTCCTGCTCGCGCCGGGCGAGGTGCTCACGACGATCCACGTCCCGGCGCTCGGCCCGGCCTGGCGGACGACCTACTGGAAGCTCCGCCGCCGCGGGTCGTTCGACTTCCCGGTCGGCGCCGTCGCCCTGGCCGTCCGCCTCGCCGCCTCGGGCGAGGTGCTGGAGGCCCGCGCCGCCCTCGGCGGCGTCGCGTCGCGCCCGCTCGTCGTCGAGACGGACGCGCTCCTCGGGCGCCGCCTCGACGACGAGGCCGTGGGCGCCTTCGCCGAGGCCGCGGTCGCCCCCGCCCGCCCGCTCGACAACACGGACTACCAGCCGGCCTGGCGGCGGCGCGCGCTCCGCGAGGCCGTCGCCGGCGCCCTGCGCGAGGTCCGCGGGGACCCGCCGGAGGCCCTCGGGGTGCTCGCCCGCGCCGCGGCGCGGGTCCTCCCGCGCGCCTGAGCGACGCGCGAGGGCCGGGCTCGGCCGACCGACCGTAGGGAGGTCCGCCGAGCCCGGCCGGAGCGCGGAGCGGCGCGGACCTGATCCGAGCCCGGCCGGAGCGCGGAGCGGACCCCGTGCCCCCCGACCGCGCGGGTGTTCCGCCGGACGCACACCGTCACGCGGGCGCGATTGCGGCATTGCGGCACTGCAAAGGCGGTTAGTGCCTCGCTCTGCCCGCCCCGAGGGGCCGCGGACCACCGCCGTGCGTCACGCACCGGGGACGGCGCTGCGGGCGAAGCCGCGCCGCGGGCGCGGCACACCATGTGCGGCGACCCCGCCGATCCGGGCGGCAGGTCCTGACGCCCAACGCACCGTACGACCGGAGATCGCCGTGAAGACGCCCCGTGGCCTCGTCGCCCCCGCCTTGCTCGCGCTCGGCGCCCTCCTGGCCGGCTGCCCCGGTCCCCCCGCGACGAGCCGGGGCGACGCCGCGCGGGCGCCGGCGGCGCCCGCCGCGACGGCGCCCGCGCAGGGGGGCCCGTCCGGCGAGGAGCTCTTCAAGCGGAGCTGCTCGGCCTGCCACGGGCCCGACGCGAAGGGCCTCCCGTCGCTCGGCTCCGACCTCGTCGGCGGCGCGTTCGCGAGGACGAAGTCCGACGCCGAGCTGCTCGACTTCGTGAAGAAGGGCCGCGCCGCCGACGACCCCGCGAGCGTCACGAAGGTCCCCATGCCGCCCAAGGGCGGGAACCCCGCGCTCAAGGACGCGGAGATCCTGTCGATCGTCGCCCACCTGCGCGCGCTCCAGGGCGCGCAGTAGCGCCGCGCACCCGACCACGAGGGCGCCGCCGCCGCGCGCCCGCTGAGACCGCAACCCGACTCGAGGACCCGCACCGGGTCCGGAGAGGAAGTCCGTCCCCATGCGTCCGTCCCACCTCCGCGCGCTCCCGCGCGCCCTGGCCCTCGCCGCGGCCGCGGCGCTGCTCGGCTGTCCGCCCCCCGACCAGGGGCAGCCCGTGTCGACCGGCCTCGGCGGCCAGGCCGACAAGATCGCCGCCGACCGCGGGCTCACCCCCGACGACGTCGCCGCGGCGCTCAAGACCTACATGCCGTCCGGCCGGCTCGACGACCACGTCATGTTCGCCTCGTCCGGCCACGCCGGGCAGGTCCTCGTGATCGGCCTCCCGTCCATGCGCCTGCTCCGCTCGATCGCCGTGTTCACGCCCGAGCCCTGGCAGGGCTACGGCGTGGGCGGCAAGGAGTCCATGGAGGTCCTCGCGGGCGGCGCGAGCGACGGCAAGCAGCTCACGTGGGGCGACACGCACCACCCGTCGCTCAGCGAGACGAACGGGTCCTACGACGGGCAGTTCCTGTTCATCGGCGACAAGGCGAACGCGCGCGTCGCCGTGATCGACCTGCGCGACTTCGAGACGAAGCAGATCGTCAAGAACCCCCTCGCGACGAGCGACCACGGCGGGGCCTTCGTCACGCCCGACACCGAGTGGGTGATCGAGGGCGGGCAGTACGCCGCGCCGCTCGGCCAGGGCACGTACGCCGACATCGCCGAGTACGACGCGAAGTACCGCGGCTACGTCACGTTCTGGAAGTTCGACCGCGCCAGGGGGCGGATCGACGTCGAGCGCTCGTTCGGCATGGAGCTCCCGCCCTACTGGCAGGACCTGGCCGACGCGGGCAAGGGCGTGTCGGACGGCTGGATCTTCATGAACTCGTTCAACGCCGAGCGCGCGACGGGCGGCGTCGAGCAGGGCAAGCCGCCGTTCGAGGCGGGCGCGTCCCAGCGCGACATGGACTACCTGCACATCATCAACCTGAAGAAGGCCGCCGAGGTCGTCGCCAGGCGGGGCGTGAAGATCAACGGGTTCACGACGATCCCGCTCCAGGCCTCGATCGAGGAGGGCCTGCTCTTCTTCGCGCCCGAGCCGAAGAGCCCGCACGGCGTCGACGTCACCCCCGGCGGCGAGTACGCGGTCGTCTCGGGCAAGCTCGACCCGCACGTCACGATCTACTCGACGAAGAAGCTCTTCGAGGCCGCGGCCAAGGGCAGCTCGAACAAGGACCCCTACGGCGTGCCGATCCTCGACTTCGACGCGGTCGTCGAGGCGCAGGTCGAGCTCGGCCTGGGGCCGCTCCACACGCAGTTCGACGACAAGGGCTACGCCTACACGAGCCTGTTCCTCGACACGGCGGTGGCCCGCTGGACGCTGGGCGGCCCGTACGCGGACAAGCACAAGACGACGCCGTGGACGCTCGTGACGAAGACGCCGGTCCAGTACAACATCGGGCACCTCTCCACGGTCGAGGGGGACTCCGCGACGCCGGGCGGCGGCTGGCTCGTCGCGATGAACAAGTGGTCGATCGACCGCTTCTTCACGACCGGCCCGCTCCTGCCCCAGAACTTCCAGCTCGTCGACATCTCGGCCCCGGGCGAGGTCATGCCGGTCGTCTACGACCTGCCGATCGGCGTGGGCGAGCCGCACTACGCGCAGATCATCCGGGCCGACCGGCTGAAGCCCTGGGAGGTCTACCCCGAGGTGGGCTGGAACCCCATGACCGGGAAGGTCGACCCGAACGCGACCGCGAAGGGCAAGGAGCGGGTCGAGCGCCGCGACGGCGTGGTCGAGATCTGGAGCACCGTCGTGCGGAGCCACTTCACGCCCGAGCACGTCAAGGTGCGCCAGGGCGACAAGGTGATCTGGCACCTGACGAGCCTCGAGCGGGCGCGCGACGCGACGCACGGGTTCTGCATCGGGGGCTACAACATCAACCTGTCGCTCGAGCCCGGCGAGTACGCCTCGTTCGAGTTCGTGGCCGACAAGCCCGGCGTCTACCAGTTCTACTGCACCGAGTTCTGCTCGGCGCTCCACCTCGAGATGGTCGGCTACCTCATGGTCGAGCCGGCCGGCGCGAACAAGTAGGCCCGCGGGCGGGCCCCGGGGGGCGCGCCCCCGCCGGGGGGGGGCCCCGGGGGCCCGGGGCGGGCGCGACCGGGGCCGCGCGCGGCGAGGTCCCCACCCGCTCGAGGCGAACGAGGCCAGCCATGCTCCAGCACATCCGAGCCTTCTTCGGCCCGCGGGCCCCGCGCGGCGCGCTCCGGGCGGACCCCGGGCGCTTCCTCGCGCCGACGGCCGTGCTCGGGCTCGCGGCGCTGTGCCTGCTCACCTCGATCTTCCTGCCCATGTGGAGCATGAAGCTCCTGGCCCCGCAGTACCCCAAGGGGCTGACGGTCACGGCCTACGCCGACCGCCTGACCGGCGACGTGGACGAGATCGACGGGCTCAACCACTACATCGGCATGCGCCCGCTCCACGAGGCGGCGCAGCTCGAGCGCGAGATCGCGGTCGCGTCGATCGTGTCGCTCGCGCTCCTCTGCGCGAGCGCGGTGGTCGTCCACACGCACTGGGCCGCGCTCCTCGCGCTCCCCGCGCTCGGCTTCCCGTTCGTGTTCCTGGCCGACCTGGCCTACTGGCTGCGCGACTCGGGGCAGAACCTCGACCCGACCGCCCCGCTCTCGAGCTCGGTCAAGCCGTTCGTCCCGCCGGTCCTCGGCGAGGGGCTCGTCGGGCAGTTCAAGACGATCGCCTGGGTCGAGGCCGGGTTCTGGCTCCAGGTGACCGCGTCCGCGCTGATCGTCGCGGGCCTCTACCTGCACCGGCGCGCCTACAAGCCGCTCGTGGACGCGCGCCGCGCGGAGGAGGTGGCGGGTGCGGCGACGTGAGGCGGCCCGCACCCCGCGGGCCCTGCTCGCCTGCGGCCTGCTCGCCTGCGGCCTCACCGCGGCGCCGGAGGCGGCCGGGGAGCCCGCGGGGCGGACGCTCGTCGTCTCGGCGCGCGGACCCCACCGCACGCTCGAGGACGCGCTCGCGGCCGCGCGCGACGGCGACACCGTCGTGGTCGAGGGCGGGGCGCACGGCCCGGTCACGGTCTCCCGGCGCGTGGCGCTCGAGGGCCGGGGCTGGCCCGTGCTCGACGGCGGCGGGCGCGGCACCGTGGTCAAGCTCACCGCGGCCGGGGCGTCCCTGCGCGGCTTCGTCGTGCGGGGGAGCGGGGCCTCGCTCGACGACGAGAACGCGGGGATCACCGTCGCGGCGCCCGACGTGCGCGTCGAGGGGAACCGCCTCGAGGAGACGCTGTTCGGGATCTCGCTCGCGCACGCGCGCGGGGCGGTCGTCGCGGGCAACGTGATCGCGAGCAAGGACCTCGACGTCCCGCGCCGCGGCGACGCGATCCGGGTCTGGTACAGCGACGACGTGCGGATCGTGGGCAACCGCGTGACGCGCGGGCGCGACGTCGTGCTCTGGTACTCGCAGAACCTCGCGGTGCTCGACAACGAGGTGACCGACGGCCGCTACGGGCTGCACTTCATGTACACCGACGACGCCGACATCGAGGGCAACCGCCTCGTCGGCAACTCCGTCGGGGTCTACCTGATGTACAGCCGGCGCCTGCGCATGCGCCGCAACGTGGTCACCGGGAACCGCGGCCCGTCGGGGTTCGGGCTCGGGCTCAAGGACATGGACGAGTGCGACGTCACGGACAACGTGTTCGCGGACAACCGCGTGGGCGTCTACGTCGACAACTCCCCGCGCGAGGCCCAGAGCCACGTCGACTTCGTCCGCAACCTGTTCGCGGGCAACGACACGGGGGTGGCGCTCCTCCCGAGCGTGCGCCGCAACACCTACACGGACAACGCCTTCGTCGACAACGGCGAGCACGTGGGGATCCTCGGCGGCGGGACGCTCGGCGAGAACGCCTGGGCGCGGGGCGGGCGCGGCAACTTCTGGAGCGACTACGCGGGCTACGACCGCGACGGCGACGGGGTGGGCGACGTGCCCTACCGCGCCGAGCGCCTGTTCGAGCACCTGACCCAGCGGAACCCGGCCCTCAAGCTGTTCACCTACGCGCCGGCGGCCCAGGCCCTCGAGCTCGCGGCGCGCGCGGTCCCGCTCGTCCGGCCCCAGCCCAAGCTCGAGGACCCGGCGCCGCTCGTCGCCCCGCACGTGCCCGCCGGCCTCCCGCGGGGCGCGGCGGTCGCGGGGGCCCCCCTGGTCGCCTCGTCGTTCGGGCTCGTCGCCCTCGCCGTCGGCCTGCTCGCCGTCCCCGGCGCGCTCCTGCGCGGGCGCGCCCGGGGCCCGGTCGAGGCCCGGCCGCCTGGCGGCACGGCGCGTGCTCAGCTCGAGGCGGGAGCTGCGCCCGTGCTGTCGTTCGAGGGGGTCACGCGCCGGTTCGGGGCGACGCTCGCGCTCGACGGGCTGACGCTCGCTGTGCCACCGGGCCAGGCCCTCGCCTTCTGGGGGGCCAACGGGGCCGGCAAGACGACGGCGCTCCGGTGTCTCCTCGGCGTGATCCCCTTCGAGGGGCGCGTCACGCTGAGGGGCCACGACGTGCGGCGGGACGGGAAGGCCGCGCGCCGCCAGGTCGGCTTCGTGCCGCAGGAGCTGGCCTTCCACGACGACCTCACGCTCCGCGAGACGCTCGCCTTCTACGGGCGCCTCAAGGGGCTGGGGGGCGCCGCCGCGGAGGCCGAGGCGCTGCTCGGGCGGCTCGGCCTCGCCGAGCACGCCCACAAGACCGTCCGGGCCCTCTCGGGCGGCCTCAAGCAGCGGCTCGCCGTGGCGCTCGCGCTGCTCGGCGACCCGCCCCTGCTCGTCCTCGACGAGCCGACGGCGAACCTCGACGCGCCCGCCCGGGCCGGGCTCGTCGCCCTGCTCGCCGGCCTGAAGGCCGCGGGCAAGACGCTCGTGTTCACGTCGCACCGCCTCGAGGAGGTGCTCGCGCTCGCCGACCGCGTGGTCCTGCTCGAGGGCGGGCGCCTCGCCGCGGACGTGCCGCCGCGGGACCTGGGCGAGCGGCTGCAGGCGCACGCGACCCTCCACCTGCTCCTGCCGCCGGCGGCCGTCGAGCGGGCCTTGGCCGTGCTGACGGACGCCGGCTACGCGCCCGCGCGCACCGGCGCCGGGCTCTCGGTCGACGTCGACCCGACGGAGAAGGGGCGCCCGATCGCGCTCCTCGTGGGCGCCGGCGTCCCGCTCGCCGACTTCGAGGTGGCCCGGACGGGCTCGGCGGAGCGTCGGGCCGGGCCCGCGTCCGGCCCGGGGAGGGCGTAGCGTGGACGCGCGGACGGTGCTCGCCTTCGCGACGAAGGAGCTGCGCGACGCGCGGCGCAACCGCTGGTTCCTCCTCCACACGGGCGCGCTGGCCGCCCTGTCGCTCGGGATCTCGGCGCTCGCGGTCTCGTCCCAGGGCGCGTTCGGGCTGGCCGGGTTCGGGCGGACCACGGCGAGCCTCGTGAACCTCGTCATGCTCGTCGTCCCGCTCATGGGGCTGACGCTGGGGGCCCTGAGCCTCGCGCAGGAGCGCGAGCGGGGCACGCTCCTCTACGTGCTGGCCCAGCCCGTCACCCCGTCCGAGGTGTTCCTCGGCAAGTACCTCGGGCTGGCGCTGGCGCTCCTCGCCTCGCTCGCGCTCGGGTTCGGCGCCTCGGGGCTCCTGATCGCCTGGCGCGTGAGCGGCGCGCAGGTCCAGGGCTACCTCGGCCTGGCGGGCCTCTCGTTCGGGCTCGCGCTGGCGAGCCTCGGCCTGGGGCTCGTGATCTCGGCCGTGGCGCGGCGGGCGTCGACGGCGGTCGGCCTCGCGATCTTCGCCTGGCTCGCGCTCGTGCTCCTGGGCGACCTGGGGCTCATGGGCACGGCCATGGTCCTGCGCATCGACGTCGGCGCGCTGTTCGGGCTCACGCTCCTCAACCCGCTCCAGGTGTTCAAGATCTCCGCGATCGCCGGGAGCCAGGGGACGCTCGAGGTCCTCGGGCCCGCGGGCGTCTTCGCGTTCCGCACGTTCGGGGCCGGCCTCCTGCCCCTGCTCCTGGCCGTCCTCCTGGCCTGGGTCGTCGCGCCGCTCGCGGCCGGCCTGGGCCTGTTCCGCTGGCGAGGTGCCCTGTGACGTCGTCGCCCTCCGCTCGCCGCCGCTCGCCCCTCGGGCGCGCCGCCGCCCTGCTCGCGCCGCTGCTCGCGCTCATCGGCTGCCCGGGCGCCGCGTCGTCGCCCGACGGGCCGCCGAGCATGCGCTACGCGGTCGACCCGTGCGACCGCTGCCAGATGATCGTCAGCGAGGAGCGGTTCGCGGCCGCCTACGTGACCCCCGACGGGGAGGCCCGCCGCTTCGACGACCTGGGCTGCCTCACGGCGCTCCTGCAGGAGCGGCCGGAGCCCGTGCGCGAGGTGTGGACGCACGACCACGAGACGCGCGCCTGGCTGCGCGGGCGCGCCGCCGTGATCGTGCGGGCCCCCGGCCTCGTGACCCCCATGGGCACGGGCCTGGTCGCGGTCGCCGACGAGGAGCGGGCGCGCGCGCTCGCGACGCGCACGGGCGGGGCGGTGCTGACCTACGACGAGTTCCGCGCGCTCGGCCCGGGGGCCTGGCCGCGCTGAGCGGCGGCCCGGACCGGGCCCTCAACGCACCGGGAGCTTGCGCCCGCGCCGGCCGGCCCCCTTCGCGGCGAGCCCGGCCACCTCGGCGAGCGTCACGGCGCGGAGCCGCTCGACGGCGTGGTCCTCGAGCTCGTCGAGGACGACCCGGAGCGCGCAGGGCGACCGGCACGGCTTGCCGTCGTCGCGCACCGAGCAGCCCGTGGGCGGCGGCCCCTCGACCGCCTCGATCACGTCGAGCAGCGTCACGTCCCCCGGGTCCCGGGCGAGCCGGTAGCCGCCGCCGACGCCGCGGACCCCGCGGGCGACGCCCGCGCGCACGAGGTGGCCCATGACCTTGGCCAGGTGGTTGAGCGAGATCTCGTAGGTCTCGGCGATCTGCTGGGTCGTCACCCGCTCCCCGCCCGCCCGGGCGAGCTCGAGCGCGGCGTGGAGGGCGAAGCGGGTGGCCTTGGTCCAGCGCATGGGGCCCGATTCTACGCTTGCCGGCCCGACCCGATAGCGGTATTCTCGTGCCTGTTTGCTCCTCCGGGGGGAGGCCCCATGCAGGTGACCGGCTGGGCGATGGAGGCCCGCGGCGCGCCGCTCGCGCCGTTCACGTGGGAGGCGACGCCCGGGCCCGGCGAGGCGCTCGTCGAGGTCGCGGGGTGCGGCGTCTGCCACACGGACCTGAGCTTCCTCGACGACGGGGTGCCGGTCCGCCACGCGCTCCCCCTCGTCCTCGGGCACGAGGTCGCCGGCCGCGTCGTGGCCGAGGGGCCCGGGGGCCGGGGCCTCGAGGGCCGGAGCGTCGTCGTCCCGGCCGTGATCCCGTGCGGCGCGTGCCCGTCCTGCGCCCGGGGCCGCGGGTCGATCTGCCGCGGGCAGGTGTTCCCCGGCAACGACGTGCACGGCGGCTTCGCGACGCACGTCCTCGTCCCCGCGCGCGGCCTCGTCCCGGTCGACCTCGCGTTCGGCGACCCGGCGCTCCGCCGCCTCGCCGTCGTGGCCGACGCCGTGTCCACGGCCTGGGAGGCCGTCCGGCGGGCGGGGGTCGGGCCGGGCGACTTCGCCGTGTTCGTGGGCGCGGGCGGGGTCGGCGGGTTCGGCGTGCAGGTCGCGCGCGCGCTCGGGGCCCGCGTCCTCGCGCTCGACGTCGACCCGGAGCGCCTCGCGCTCGTCGCCGCGCACGGGGCCGAGTGGACGCTCGACGTCCGCGACCGGTCGCCGGCCGACCTCAAGCGCGCGGTCCGCGGCCTCGCCAAGGAGGCGGGGCTCGCGCCCGAGGGCTGGCGGCTGTTCGAGACGTCCGGGACGCGCGCCGGGCAAGAGGCCGCCTTCGCGCTGCTCGGGCCGGGCGCCCACCTGGGCGTCGTCGGCTTCCACCCGGGCGACGCGACCGTGCGGCTCTCGAACCTGATGGCCTTCGACGCCCGGGCCGAGGGGGTGTGGGGCTGCCCGCCCGAGCAGTACCCGGCCGTGCTCGACCTCGTGACCACCGGCCGGCTCGACCTCGCGCCGTTCGTCGAGGAGCACCCCCTCGACCAGGTCAACGCGGTCCTCGACCGCCTGCGCGGCAAGGCGCTCCGCCGCAGGCCGATCCTCGTCCCGGGCCGCGGCTGAGGCCGCGCCCTGCTCGATCCCCTGGAGGCTGACATGCTCGAGCTCCGCTCCCACGACCTCGGCCCGCCGCTCGCGTCGGGCCAGGTCCGCTACGAGGCCCGCCCGGTCCGCGACGACCAGGGCGCCCCGGTCGAGGGGCTCCACGCGGTGTGGATCACGCTCGACAACCCGCGCCAGCACAACTCCTACACGACGGAGATGGTGAAGGACGTGATCCTGGCCCTCCGGCGCGCCTCGTGCGACCGGCGGGCCGTGGCGGTCGTGTTCACCGGCGCGGGCGACCAGGCGTTCTGCACGGGCGGCAACACGAAGGAGTACGCCGAGTACTACGCGGGGCGGCCCGAGGAGTACCGGCAGTACATGCGCCTGTTCAACGACATGGTGAGCGCGGTCCTCTGCTGCGACAAGCCCGTGATCTGCCGCGCGAACGGCATGCGGATCGGCGGCGGGCAGGAGCTCGGCATGGCCTGCGACTTCACGATCGCGCAGGACCTGGCCCGCTTCGGCCAGGCCGGCCCCCGCCACGGCTCGGCGCCCGACGGCGGCGCGACGGACTTCCTCCCGCTGTTCGTCGGGATCGAGCAGGCCATGCTCTCCTGCACGGCCTGCGACCCGTGGAGCGCCCACAAGGCCATGCGCCTGGGCCTGCTCACGGAGGTCGTCTCGTGCCTCGAGGTCGACGGGCGGGTCGTCCCGAACCCGCTCGTGGTCACCGACCGGTGGGTCGACGCGACGAGCGGCCAGCTCGTCTACGGCGAGCCGAAGCAGGGCGAGGCGCGCGACGAGGGCAAGGCGCTGCTCGCGCAGTGCGCGCTGAACCTGGGCCGCCTCGACGAGGCGGTCGACCGGCTCGTCACGAAGCTCACGAGCACGTTCCCGGGCTGCCTGGCGCGCACGCTCGAGTCGCTGCGCAAGCACAAGCTCGAGCGCTGGGACCGCAACCGCGAGTCGAGCCGGGCCTGGCTCGCCCTGAACATGCTCTCCGAGGCGCACGCCGGGTTCCGCGCCTTCAACGAGGGCAAGGCCGGCAAGGGCGGGGGGCGCGAGGTCGACTTCGCGCAGCTCCGGCGGCGGATCGCCGAGGGCGCGCCCTGGACGCAGGCCCTGATCGACGAGGTCCAGCCGGGCGCCGGGTCGTGCCGGGCGGCCGCCGTCGGGGCCGGCCCGTGAGCGGCGCGGGGGCGCCCCGCGCGGAGCCCGCCGCCGGGCCCGTCCGGGTCGAGCGCGAGGAGGACGGCGGGCTCGTGCGGCTCGTGCTCGCGCGCCCGCGCGCGAACGTGCTCGACGGGGCCATGCTCGAGGCCCTCGTGGCCGCCGTCCGCGCCGCGGCGGACGACGCCCCCGCGCGGGCCCTCCTGTTCGAGGGCGAGGGGCGGCACTTCTCGTTCGGCGCGTCGGTCGAGGAGCACCAGCCGGGGCAGGTCGACGTGATGCTCCCCGCCTTCCACGGGCTGTTCCGCGCGCTCGCGGAGAGCGGCCTCGTGCTCCTCGCGGCCGTCCGCGGGCAGTGCCTGGGCGGCGGGCTCGAGCTGGCGGCGTTCTGCCACCGGGTGCTCGCGGCCCCGGACGCGACGCTCGCCCAGCCCGAGGTGAAGCTCGGCGTGTTCGCGCCGGTCGCCTCGCTCGTGCTCCCGCGCCGGCTCGGGCAGGCCCGCGCGGACGACCTGCTCGTCACGGGGCGCCCGGTCTCGGCCGCGGACGCGCTCGCGCTCGGGCTCGTCGACGAGGTCGTGGACGACCCGACCGCCGCCGCGCGGGCCTGGTACCGCGAGCACCTCGCGCCGCGCTCGGCCGCGGCGCTCCGCCGCGCCGTGCGCGCCGGGCGCCACGAGCTCCACGAGGCGCTCGGCGCCACGCTCGACCGCCTGGAGCGGCTGTACCTCGACGACCTCATGCGCACGGCCGACGCGGTCGAGGGGATCGCCGCCTTCCTGGAGAAGAGGAGCCCGCGATGGTCGCACCGTTGAACGCCGACCAGCCCGCCGCCGCGGGCGCGGCCCCGCTCCAGGCCCTGGTCGAGCGGGCGCGGGCCCTGTCGGAGGACGTCCAGCTCGAGGCCGTCCGCGCCTGGAAGGCGGCGCACCCGGGGCGGATCGCGGTCGGCAGCCTCCCCGTCTGGGCCCCGCGCGAGCTGATCCACGCCGCGGGCGGGCTCCCCGTCGGCGTGCGCGGGGGCGGGGACGGGGTCGAGGTCGTGCGCGGCGACGCGTACTTCCAGAGCTACATCTGCCAGCTCCCGCGCAGCACCCTCGAGCTGGCGCTCGACGGCTCCTACGACTGCCTGGACGGCGTGATCTTCCCGTCCACCTGCGACGTGATCCGCAACCTCTCGGGCATGTGGCAGCTCCTCCTGCCCGGGAAGTACGTCCGCTACCTGGACGTCCCGCAGAGCCTGCGCGAGGACCTCGGCGGGCGGTTCCTCGAGCACGAGCTGCGGACGCTCCGCGACGAGCTGGGCCAGCTCGCGGGCGCCCCGATCTCCGACGACGCGCTGCGGGCCTCGATCGCCGCCTACGACGCGCACCGGCGCGCGATCGAGGACGTCTACGCGCTGCGCGCGGCGACGCCCTGGCTCGCCCCGTCCTGGGAGCTCTACCTCGTCCTGCGCGCCGGCGACGTCCTGCCGGTCGAGGAGCACACGGCCATGCTGCGCGAGTACCGCGAGCTCGCCGCGGCCAGCGGCCGGCCCATGGAGGACCAGGCGCGCGTCGTGCTCACGGGCGCGTTCTGCGAGCGCCCGCCGCTCGGGCTGATCCAGACCGTCGAGCGCTCGGGCTGCGCGATCGTCGACGACGACCTCGCGCTCGGCCTGCGGTTCATCCGCGGCGACGTGGCCCCCCCGCCCGACGAGGACCCGCTCGCCGCGCTCGCCCGGGCCTTCCTGGCCCGGGGCCGGCGCTGCCCGACCATGTTCCTGCCCGACGACGCGGGCCAGGCGAAGGGCGAGGCCCTGGTCGAGGACGCCCGGCGCGCGGGCGCCGAGGGCGTGATCTTCGCCGCCGCGAGCTTCTGCGACCCGGCGCTCCTCGACCAGCCCATGACGGCGAAGGCCGTCGAGGCGGCCGGCCTGCCGTCCACGTCGTTCAAGTACGCCGAGAACACCGGGCAGTTCCAGCCCATCCGCGAGCAGACCGGCGCCTTCGCCGACGCGATCAAGATCTGGAGCGACGCATGACCGCCACGCCGCTGCCCGCCGCGCCCGCGCCGCAGAAGGACCGCAGCCAGGAGCGCCAGAAGGCGATGCTGGCCGAGCACTTCGCCCGCCTGGCGGCCGCGCCCGAGACGGGCGCCAAGGTCGTCTACACGTTCGTCCCCGGCAACCTGACCGAGCTGCTGCTCTCGTTCGACATCCTCCCGGTGCTCCCCGAGATCAACGCGCTGCAGTCGGGCATGCGGCAGCGCTCGCGCGAGTTCATCCGCGAGGCGGAGAAGCGGGGCCACTCCGAGGACGTGTGCACGTACGTCAAGTGCGACCTGGGCATGAAGCTCAAGGGCAACGTCGGGCCGACCGGCGACCGCCTGCCGAACCCGGACCTGCTGCTCCTCTCCTACACGGGCTGCTTCACGTTCATGAAGTGGTTCGAGCTGCTGCGGGAGGAGTACCGGGCGCCGACCTGCATGCTCCACGTCCCGTACCAGGCCGACGGCAAGGTGACCCCGTCCGCGCGGGACTACGTGGTCCGGCAGCTCCGCGAGGAGGTGATCCCCGCGCTCGAGCGGATCACCGGCCGCGCCTACGACGAGGACCGCCTGCGCGAGCACCTGCGGCGCTCGGCCGAGGCCGAGGAGGACCTCGTCCGGGTCCTCCGGTCGGCGCGGCGCCGCCCCTCGCCGATCGACGGCTACTTCGGCGCCGTCTACTACGTCGGCCCGATCTTCTCCTCGTTCCGGGGGACGGCGGACGCCGCCGCCTACTACCGCGAGCTGCGCGAGGAGGTCGACGAGCGGGTCCGGCTCGGGCTCGGCCCGGTGACGCCGGACGGGCCCATGGGCCCGGAGCGGTTCCGGCTCGTCGTGGAGGGCCCGCCCAACTGGACGAGCTTCCGCGAGTTCTGGCGCATGTTCCACGCCGAGGGCGCCGTGTGCGTCGCGTCCACCTACACGAAGGTCGGCGGGACCTACGACGAGGGGTTCCGCCACGACCCGGACCGGCCGCTCGAGACGCTCGCCGAGTACTGCCTCGGCTGCTACACGAACCGGAGCCTGCCCACGCGCGTCGACGTGCTCTGCCGCTACATGGACGAGTACGAGGCCGACGGGCTGCTCGTGAACTCGGTCAAGTCCTGCAACTCGTTCTCGGCCGGGCAGCTCCTGATGCTGCGCGAGGTCGAGCGCCGCACGGGCAAGCCGGGCGGGTTCATCGAGAGCGACCTCGTGGACCCGCGCTACTTCTCCGCGGCGAACGTCAAGAACCGGATCGACGCCTACCTGCAGATGATCGAGCAGCGGCGGCGGGGGGCGGGCGCGTGAGGTGCTTCGTCGGGATCGACCTGGGCTCGACCACGACCAAGGCCGTCGTCCTCGACGAGGAGGGCGCGGTCCTCGGGCGCGGGATCACGAACAGCCGCAGCGACTACGACGTCGCGTGCGCGGTCGCGCAGCGCGAGGCGCTCGACGACGCGCGGCTCACGCTCGCGCGGCGGGCCCTGCCCGCCCTCGGCCGCGGCGCCCCCGACGAGGTGCTCACGCCGGCGGCGCAGGAGGCGCTCCTGCGCCGGCTCGAGCAGCGCTTCCGCCTGGCGCAGCATCTCGTGCAGCTCGACCTGCTCGGGGCCGAGGTCACGGCCGAGCTGCCGGCCGTCGAGCGCTTGTTCCCGGGCGCGCGGCTCGGGCCGGCGATCGCGCAGCTCCTCGAGGGGCTGCGCGCCGAGGCCCCCGCGCAGTTCCTGGGCGGAGAGCTGCCGCGCACGTTCTTCCGCGACCTCGCGGCGAGCCAGTGGGCCCGCGGGGCCCAGGCCGCCGCCGTGCCGGGCGAGCGGCCGTACGAGGCGCTGCTCGGCGCGTTCGACAAGGCGATCCTCAAGGTCGAGGGCCGCTTGTTCGACCTCGGGCTCGCGGCGGTCGTGGGGCAGGCCGTGGGCGACCTCGTCGAGGCGGGGGAGATCCCGGGCGGGCGCGCTGGGCACGTCGAGCGCGCGCTCGCGGGCGCGGTGGCCGCCCCGCTCGAGGTCGCGGCGTCGGTCGGCACCGGCTACGGGCGCGCGCGGCTCCCGTTCCCGAAGGAGCGGATCCGCTCCGAGATCCTCTGCCACGGGCTCGGCGCGCACATCATGTTCCCCCGCACCGCGACCGTGCTCGACATCGGCGGGCAGGACACGAAGGCGATCCAGGTCGATCCGGACGGGATCGTGACCGGCTTCCAGATGAACGACCGCTGCGCGGCCGGCTGCGGGCGCTACCTGGGGTACATCGCCGACGAGATGAACCTCGGCGTCCACGAGCTCGGCCCGCTCGCGCTCTCGGCCCGCAAGCAGGTGCGGATCAGCTCGACCTGCACCGTGTTCGCGGGCGCCGAGCTGCGGGAGCGGCTCGCGCTCGGGCAGCGGCGCGAGGACATCCTTGCCGGGCTGCACCGGGCGATCATCCTGCGCGCCATGTCGCTCCTCGCCCGCTCGGGCGGCGTGAAGGCGGAGCTGACCTTCACGGGCGGCGTCGCGAACAACCCGGCCGCGGTCGCGGCCCTGCGCCAGCTCGTGCGCGAGGGCTACGGCGAGGTGCCCATGAACATCTCGCCCGACTCGATCTACACCGGGGCGCTCGGCGGGGCGCACTTCGCGCGCCGCGACGTGCTCGCCGGAGCGGCGGCGTGAGCGGCGCGGGAGGGCCGTGCGCGGCCGACCGACCCGAGGGAGGGAGCAGCGCCATGATCACCGCAGGGATCGACGTCGGCTCGAGCGCGGTCAAGGTCGCGCTCGTGGAGCACCGGGCGGACGGCTCGCGCCGGATCGCGGTGACCGACCGCGAGCGGCTGCGCAAGCGCGACGTGGCCTCGGTCGTGGACGAGGTGTGGGCGCGGGCCCTCGCGACGGCGGGCGTCACCCACGCCGACGTCGCCTACGTGGCGACGACCGGCGAGGGCGAGCTGATCCCGTTCCGCACGGGCCACTTCTACGGCATGACCACGCACGCGCGCGGGGCGATCGAGCTCTGCCCCGAGGCGCGCGCGGCCGTCGACCTGGGCGCGCTCCACGGGCGGGCCATGGTCATGGACGGGCGGGCCAAGGTCCTCGGCTACCGCATGACCAGCCAGTGCGCCTCGGGCTCGGGCCAGTTCCTCGAGAACATCGGCCGCTACCTGGGCGTCGCGCTCGAGGAGGTGGGGCCCCTCTCGCTCGAGGCGAAGACGCCGGAGCGCTGCTCGAGCATCTGCGCGGTGCTGGCCGAGACCGACGTGATCAACATGGTGTCGCGCGGGATCGCCGTGCAGGACATCCTGAAGGGGATCCACCTGTCCATGGCCGGGCGGATCGTGCGCCTCCTGACCGGGGCGCAGGCCAAGGGGGTCGTGCTCGTCACGGGCGGCCTCGCGGCCGACGTGGGTCTGCTCGAGGCGATCCGCGAGGAGGCGGCCGCGGCGGGCGCCACGCTCGAGCTGCGCGCCCACCCGCTCTCGGTCCACGCGGGGGCGCTCGGCGCGGCGTGCTGGGGGGCGTTCCGGCTCGAGAAGCTGCGCCGGCGCGGGGTCGCGCTGGGGGCGGCCGGCGCGCCCGCCGGCGCGGGGGCGGGCGGGGTCGGGTGAGCCTGCCCCTCGACCTGGGCGGCCGGGGGGCCCTCGTCGTCGGCGGCGCCGGCGGGATCGGGGCCGCCGTCGCGGACGGCCTCGCGCGCGCCGGGGCGCGGGTCGC
>JANJTH010000200.1 GCA_024711205.1 Planctomycetota bacterium
CCGGGTCGCGCACGTGCGGCCCCCCGCCGCGCCCGGCGGGCTCGGGTTACTGGGGGCGCCCCCCCACGGCCCCCCGCGGGGCGCGCCGCCGGCGCCCCGCGGGCGGCAGGTCGGCGCGCCGCGGGCGCGTGGCAGGCGGCGGGCCGGGCGGGTCGGCGTCCGGCGCGGTCAGGCGCGCACGCCCGCGGCTCGCTTCGCCGCGGCGACCTCCTCGTAGAGGGCCAGCATGCGCTCGAAGTGGACGTCCCACGAGAGCGCCTCGGCCGCCCGGCGCGCGGCCGCGCCCACGGCGCGCCGGCGCGCCTCGTCGCCCGCGCAGGCGAGGATCGTCGCGGCGACGGTCGCGGCGTCGTCGGGGTCCTCGAGCTTCCAGCCGGTCACGCCCTCCTCGACGACCTCGTGGGCGCCCGCGCGCTTCGAGACGAGCGGCGGGACGCCCGTGGCCATGGCCTCGAGGACCACGTTGCCGAACGCGTCGAAGCGCGAGGGCAGCGCGTGCAGGTCGGCGAGCGCGTGCCAGCGCTCGACCGCGTCCTGCGGGCCGAGCAGGCGCACGACCTCGCCCACGCCCTTGCTCCGCGCGAGCGCCTCGTACTCGGCCACGGTGCTCGCCCGCTCCTTGCCGATCACGACCACGCGCAGCGGGCGCCCGCCGGGGAGCCCGCCCGCGGCCGCGACGCGCCGCGCGGCCTCGATCAGCGTGGGCACGCCCTTGCGCCGGTAGTCGTTCGCGACGCACAGGACGACGAACGCGTCCGGCTCGACGCCGGCGGCCGCGCGCTGCGCCGGCCCGACCTCCTCGCGCAGGCGCGGGTGGAAGCGCGCGGTGTCGATCCCGTTGAAGATCGTCACGACCTCCTGGTCCGTGAGCCCGTAGCGGCGCCGGATCTGCTCGGCCGCGAGCTCGGACATGGTGACGATCTTCGCGAAGTTCCCGCGCGTGAAGCGCCGCTCCTCGACCGCGAGGACCTGCCGCTGGTGGAGGCTGTTGCGCTTGAGCGCGCGCCCGAGCGCGCCCTTGCCCGCCTCGTCGATCGAGTAGGCCTGGTAGTCGAGCAGGCAGCCCGAGCCGTCCGTGTAGACGTCCTGCACGCTGCTCTTGCTGAACCCGTGGACGACGTCCCAGTCGGCGCGGCGGACGTGGCGCGTGAGCCAGCGGTCGAAGCTCCACACCTTCATGAACCGGATCTGCTTCCACGAGTTCGGGATCTTGTGGACCACGACGCGCGGGTCCGTCCGGTCGTCCGTGAAGTGGCAGAAGAAGTGGACCTCGTGGCCCCGGTCGCACAGGCGACGCACGAGGTCCCAGGCGTAGCGCTCGACGCCGCCCTTGTCGATGTACCGCGTGTGCGTGATCGCAACTCGCATGGGCGGCCCATCTTGCCCACGCCCCCCCGCGAACGCAATCCGCGCGGACCTCGCTGGAAGATCCCCGGGCCCGCCCCGTTCTCCCCGGCATGACGCGGATCGGGTTCGTGGCGCGGTTCAAGCCCCTGCACCTGGCGCACGCCGCCGTGCTCGAGGCGCTGCTCGCCCGGGCGGGGCCCGGCGGGCGGGTCGTGGTCGGCGTGGGCAGCGCGAACCGGCGCGGGCTCCGCAACCCGTTCACCGCGGCGGAGAGCCTGGGCATGCTCGAGGCGTTCCTCGCGCCGCGGCTCGCGCCGGGCCGGGTCGGCGCGGGCGTCGAGGTCGCGCTCGTGCCCGTCCCCGACCTGGGCGACGGCCCGCGCTGGGCTCGCGCGCTCCCGGGGCAGCTCGGCCCGCTCGACCGCTTCGTGACCGCGAACCCCTGGGTCGCGGCGCTCCTCGCGGACGCCTGGCCCGCGGTCGCGGTCGACCACCCGCGCGACCTCGTGCCGCGGGCCCGCTGGGCGCCCGTCTCGGGCGAGCGCGTCCGTCGGGCCATGGCCCGCGGTGAGGCAGGCCGTCGGGCCATGGCCCGCGGCGAGATGGACCGGGTCCCGGGCGCGCCGGGCTGGCGGGACCTCGTCCCGCCCGAGGTGGCGGACTTCATGGACGAGCGCGGGCTCGCGGCGCGGTTCCGCGCCGAGCACGGGCTCGCGACGCTGGCGCTCGAGGTGGCCGGGGCGCCGGCGGTGCAGACGACGGCCGAGGAGGAGGAGCGCCATGTATTGCTGGGGTGACGACATGACCGACTGGGCCGCGCCGGACGCCTACGCGTTCAAGGGCACGGCCGCGGCGAAGGCGGCGCGGGCCGAGGCCGCGAAGGAGTCCAAGGCCAAGGGCGGACGGACCTACGAGAAGCGGTCGGCGCCGCTCCTCGACCTGACGACGCCGCGCAAGACGCTGCGCACGAAGAGCGCGAACCCGATCGTCGTCGCCGTCGACGTGACGGGCTCCATGCAGCGCTGGCCGTTCGAGATCTTCGACCGCCTGCCGCTCCTCTACCAGACGCTCTCGCAGTACCGCGAGGACGTCGAGGTCTCGTTCGTCGCGCTCGGCGACGCGACCTGCGACCGGTTCCCGCTCCAGGTCACCGACTTCCGGCGCGGGCTCCCGCTCGAGGAGACGCTCGGGGCGCTCTACGGCGAGGGCGGCGGCGGCGGCGGCGCGCGCGAGAGCTACGAGCTGCTCGCCTACCAGCTCCTCTACCGCTGCCAGGCGCCCGAGGCGACGAAGCCGTTCCTGATCCTCTACGGCGACGAGGGCTTCTACCCGACGCTCGCGCCGGCGCTCGCGAAGGCCCTGTGGGGCGACGTCCTCGACGAGCCGCTCGACAGCCGGCGCCTCTGGCAGGGCGTCGCCGAGGCCTGGAACGTGTTCCACCTGCGCAAGCCCTACGGCGGGCACCAGGAGGCCACGATCCACGCCCAGTGGGCCGAGGCGCTCGGCGAGGAGCGGATCGTCCTCCTCGACGACGTGCAGCGCGCCGTCGACGTCGCGCTCGGGATCGTCGCCCGGCAGTGGGGCCACTTCGGCGACTTCGAGCAGAACCTCGCCGCCCGGCAGGCGCCGGACGTCGTGGCGCGCGTCGCCGACCGCGTCGAGCGCGTGGTGCTCCGGTGACGCCCCCGCTGCTCGCGCCCCGCGCGGGCGGGGCGGCGCCGCGCGCGCCCCGCCCGCCGCGGCCGGACCGCCGGCCCGAGCGGCCCGTGGGCGGGGTGGGGACCTTGCACCCCCACCCCCCCAGGAGGGGGCCTGTGGAGGGCCCCACAGGCGGGGGCGGCGCGGGGCGGAGCGCCGGCGAGCCCCAGGGCCGGGGGGGGCGCGGGCCCCGCCGGC
>JANJTH010000203.1 GCA_024711205.1 Planctomycetota bacterium
GCCCCCTGCGAGCTCCCGCGCGAGGTCGACGAACGCCGGGTCGAGCGCCCCCCCCTCGCCCGCGCCGGGGTCGCCCGCGCCGGGCTCGACCGCGAGCTCGCGCACGCGCCCCGCGAACCGCGCGCGCCGCCGCGCGACGAGCTCGGCCGGGGTCGGCAGGTGGAGCGGCTCGATCCGCCCGCCCGTGAGCCGCTCGAGCGCGGCCAGGCGCCGCCCCTCGCGCGGCGTCCAGAGGAGGATCGCCCGCCCGACGCGCCCCGCGCGGCCCGTGCGGCCGATCCGGTGCACGTAGACCTCGTCGTCGCGCGGGAGGTCGTAGTTGATCACGAGCCCGATCCGGTCCACGTCGAGCCCGCGCGCCGCGACGTCCGTCGCGACGACCGCCCGCGCGCGCCCGCTCCGCAGCCGGGCGACCACGGCCTCGCGCTGGGCCTGGCTCAGGCCCCCGTGCACGTGCTCGACGTCGAGCCCGTCCTGCTGCAGGCGCTCCGCCAGCGACTCGCACGCCTCGCGCGTGGCCGCGAAGACCAGGGCCGCCTCGGCCTCCTCGGCCTCGAGCAGGCGCGCCACGGCCGCGTCCTTGGCGGCCCGGTGGGCGACCCGCACCGCGAGCTGCTCGATCCGCGCCCCCCCCGGGTCGTTGCGCGAGATCGTCACGTCGACCGGGTCGCGCAGGTGCGCGTCGGCGACGCGCCGGACCTCGCGCGGGAGCGTCGCCGAGAACAGCGCGATCTGCCGCTCCGGCGGCGCGTGCCCGAGGATGTGCTCCACGTCGTCGAGGAAGCCCATGGCGAGCATCTCGTCGGCCTCGTCGAGCCCGAAGAACTGGACGCTCGAGAGGTCGAGCGACCCGCGCTCGAGGTGGTCGCGCACGCGCCCCGGCGTGCCCACGACGACCTGGACCCCACGCCGCAGCCCCGCGAGCTGGGGCTGGATCGCCTGCCCGCCGTAGACGGCCAGGACCCGGGCCCCGCGCCGCCCGAGCCGCCGCCCGTAGCTCTCGACCGCCTCGGCGACCTGGAGCGCGAGCTCGCGCGTCGGCGTGAGCACGATCGCCTGGACGCCGGGCCGGTCGTCGAGGCGCTGGAGGAGCGGCAGCGCGAACGCGGCCGTCTTGCCGGTCCCCGTCTGGGCCTGCCCGAGCAGGTCGCGCCCCGCGAGGAGCGGCGGGATCGCGGCGACCTGGATCGGCGTCGGCGTGACGAAGCCCAGGTCGGCGAGCCCCGCGAGGAGGTCGGGGCCGAGCCCGAGCTCCTCGAAGGAGACGGAGACGGGGGCGATCACGGACGCGTCCACGGGCAAGCCTCTCGAACGACCCGCTGGCGCCGATCCAAGAGCACCACAGGTCGGAGTGCCTGGCCATGCACGCGCGGCCTCGGGCCGCGCGCGCGTCACGTCGAAGGATACCTGCCCCGCCGCGCGTCGCCGCGGTCGGCGTGGTGCGAGGGCGAGCCCGCGCACCCGGGGGCAGGCGCGCTACCGGAGGTGGAGCTTGCCGCCGCCGCCCGCGGGAGGGCCGCCGAGGCCGCCCAGCCCGCCGAGGCCCCCCAGGCCGCCCGCCGCGTCGGGGATCACGAGCCCCGACGTCGCCTGGCGCCGGTACTCCGCCATCTCCTCGAGCGTCTCCTTGAGCGCCGCCTCGGCCGCGTCGGCGAACCCGGCCACGGCCTCGGAGAGGGTCTTGCCCGGCAGGTCGAAGCTCAGCGGGAGCGCGCCCGCCGGGGTGAGGAGCTGGGTCGACCCCACGAACTCCACGGCCCGGGCCGGGTCGTCCGCCCCGTCCGGCGTGACCGGGGTCAGGCGCCGGATCGTGCCCACGTTGCGGTCCGTGAACACGTCCTCGCGGAACAGGTCGTCCGCCCGCATGGGCGGGATCTGACGTCGTTCGGCCATGCTCTCCACTCCTCGCCCCTGAGACCCTGCGCACCGGCCACCCAGCGCCGTGCGCCTGCGCTGGCCGCCCCCGGTCCAGCGAAGCTACGTGAAATCGGTGCGGAGTCGGCCGGCGGGGCCTCGCGAGTTCGGCGCCCCCCGCCCGGCCGACTCCGCTCCGATTTCACTTCGCGACGAGGACCTTCTTCTTGGCCTCGGCGGCCTTGATCAGCTCGTCCTGGATCTGGCGCGGGACCGTGGCGTACTTGGAGAACTCCATCGAGAACTCCGCCTTGCCCTGGGTCGCCGAGCGGAGGTCGTTCGAGTAGCCGAACATCTCCTTGAGCGGCACGTGGGCCGTGATCCGCACCTGCCCGTAGGCCGTGCCGCTGTTGAGCACCATGCCGCGGCGGCGGTTGAGGCCGCCCAGGATCGTGCCCTGGAACTCCTCGGGGCCCTCGACCTCGACCTTCATGATCGGCTCGAGGATCACGGGCTTGCCCTTCGGGTAGAACTCGCGGAACGCGAACTTCGCGGCCGTCTGGAAGGCGATGTCCTTCGAGTCGACCGGGTGCGTGTTGCCGTCGTTGATCACGACCTTGAACTTGACGACCGGGAAGCCGATCAGCGTGCCCTTCGTGACCGCCTCGGTGAAGCCCTTGTCGACGGCCTTCATGAACTCCTTGGGGATCACGCCGCCGACCGTCTCGTCGAGGAACTCGTAGTCCTTCGTCGGCTCGCCCTCGATCTCCTCGGCCGGCTCCATGAAGCCGCCGATCTTCGCGTACTGGCCCGAGCCGCCGGTCTGCTTCTTGTGGACGTACTCGAACTCGACCTTCTGCGTGAGCGTCTCGCGGTACGCCACCTGCGGCTGGCCGACGATCACGTCGACCTTGTACTCGCGGCGGATCCGCTCGATGTACACGTCGAGGTGGAGCTCGCCCATGCCGCCCACGATCGTCTGGCCCGACTCCTCGTCGCGCGAGACGCGGAAGGTCGGGTCCTCCTTCGAGAACCGGTTGAGCGCCTTGCTGAAGTTGTTGGCGCCCTCCTTCTTGGCCGGCTCGACCGCGAGCGTGACGACCGCGTCGGGGACGTACATCGACGTCATGGTGTAGACGACCGAGCCGTCCGTGAACGTGTCGCCCGACGAGCACTCGACGCCGAACAGGGCCACGATGTCGCCCGCGTACGCCTCGTCGATGTCGTGCATCTGGTCGGCGTGGAGCTGGACCACGCGCGGGACCTTGACGCGCTTGCGGTTGGCCGAGTTCTGGATGAACTCGCCCTTCTTGAGCGTGCCCTGGTAGATCCGGCAGTAGGTGAGCTGCCCGTACTGCCCGTCCTGGAGCTTGAACGCGAGCATGACGAGCTTCTCGTTCGGGGCGGGGCTGAGCCGGACCTTCTCCTCGCCCTTCTCCTGGTCGAGCGCCTCGTAGTCCTTCATGTCGACGGGCGAGGGGAGGTAGCGGACGACGTTGTCGAGGAGCGGCTGGACGCCCTTGTTCTTGTAGGCCGAGCCCAGGCACACCGGCGTGATCTTGCGCTCGATCGTGGCCTTGCGGAGCGCGGGGTAGATCTCGGCCGGCGTCAGCTCCTCGCCCTCGAGGAACTTCGCCGCGATCTCGTCGTCGAGGTCGGCGAGCGCCTCGAGCAGCTTCTGGCGCTGGGCCTCGACCTCGTCCTTGAGGTCGGCCGGGCAGGCCTCCTTGCGGATCTTCTCGCCGTTGTCGCCGTCGAAGTAGTAGGCCTCGCGCGTGATCAGGTCGACGAGGCCCTTGTGGTTCGCCTCGAGCCCGATCGGGTGCTGGATCATGACCGCGTTGTGGTGGAGGATCTCGCGCAGCGCCTTGCAGACGCGCAGCGGGTCGGCGCCGGCGCGGTCGCACTTGTTCACGAACGCGAGCCGCGGGACGTGGTAGCGGCGCATCTGCCGGTCGACCGTGATCGACTGCGACTGCACGCCGGCGACGCCGCACAGCACGAGGATCGCGCCGTCGAGCACGCGCAGCGAGCGCTCGACCTCGATCGTGAAGTCGACGTGGCCGGGCGTGTCGATGATGTTGATGTTGTTCTCGCCCCACGTGCAGTACGTGGCGGCCGACTGGATCGTGATCCCCTTCTCGCGCTCGAGGTCCATGGAGTCCATGGTGGCGCCCACGCCGTCCTTGCCCTTCACCTCGTGGATCGCGTGGATCTTGCCGGTGTAGTAGAGGATCCGCTCGGTGAGGGTCGTCTTCCCCGAGTCGATGTGCGCGGAGATCCCGATGTTGCGGATCAGTTCCCTGGGGGGCATGTTCGCCACGATGCAACTCCTGCTGTATGCGCGGGCGCGGCCCCGCCGGGGCCGGCCACGAAGCGGAGGATCCTAACCGGCGCCGGGAAGCCGCCGAGGGCGGGGACACGGAAAACTGGGGCGGGCGGCGGAAGGGGAGGAGTGGCAGGGGGATAGGAGGAGCGACCGGGGGGGGCGAGGTGGCCGAGGGGAGCTTGGGCCTGCTCGGGCGCGCGCTCACGGGCCCTCGCCTTCGTTTGCGTCAGGTCGGTTCGGTCACGCCGCCACGGCACGCTCCCTGGCCCATGCCCTCGCTCGCGTCAGGGGCGGCAAGGTCAGGCCACTGCGTCGTGGAGACCGAGCGCGGCACGAAGCACGACCGACGGGTGGGGCCACGCGCCTCCGCGGCTCAGCCGGCCGCCTCGCCCTCGAGGATCGCGTGGAGCGCCGGTTCGAGGGCTGACGCTTCACCGCCTCGGACGAAGACCACCGCGGCGGCGTCGAGCCGGGCCAGTTCGTCGCAAGCCACGAGCGCCGCCTCGATCCGCGGTGAGAGCACCTCCGGCCGCTCCCGAAGGAGCCGACGCAGGAGCGCCCGGGCCCCCTCGACGCGCCCCTCCACGCGCCCCCTCGCGAGGAGCTCCCGCGCGGTGAGCTGGTGCTCGGCGGGGTCCCAGACCTGCGGCTCTGCCATGATCGCCTCTCCAATCGCGAGCTTCGTCCTCGAGTCTATCGCCGGGTCCGCATACAGGCTCGCCAGGTTCCTCGCGGCGACATCAGGCCTGTGGTCGAACGCCTTCAGGAGGGCGGTGTCCGGTCTCCAGGGGAGGCCCCGGACGTCCACGAGCACGAGGCGAAAACGCCCCATCCGGCAGTCGTAGATCCCCTCGAGCGTTCGCGCCCGGAGGCCGAACGCGCGGATCGCGCCCGCGGGGCGGCCGACGGACACGACGAGCGCGAGCGGCGCCCGACCGGCGCGCGGCTGACCGCCGGCCCAGCGGAGGAACACGGCGCCGAGCTTGAACACCGTCGACGCGAGCGCCGCGAGGTCGGGCGGCGACGAGAAGAGCTCGAGCACGACGAGGCGTCGCTCGAGGTCGCGGCGAATCGGCCCCCAAGCCGCGTCCGCGCGCTCGATCTCGATCAGGCCGTCGATCCGGTGGCTCGACTCGGGGACCGAGACCTCCGTCCGCAGCGGCTCGGGCTGGACCGCGCGCACGAGCGCATGGCCTCGCCGCTGGGGCCGTCGCCGCTCGGGGTCGAGCGGCGTCGCCTCGCTCCCCCCGGCAGTCGGCCCCGAAGTGAGCTCCTCGGACACGCTGGGCTCCTCGGAGGCCCTCGTCGTGGGCCTGCGGGCCGACCCTACCAGGCGGGACCGACATCGAGGATCGGCTTCCGTTCGCGTTTGCCGGCCACCCCCGCGCGCCGTCCCGGCCAGCCGAACTCCGAGCAAGGCCGAGGCCGATGCCGAACCCTCGGCCGCGTCGACGCGCGGTAGCTCGCCTTCCCTGTGCGCGTCGCGCGCAGGCCGGGGCGACGCGCGCGATCGCCCCGACGCCGTCACCCTCGCCTGCGCCGAGGACGTGGGCTCGGCTGAAGACTCCCGAGTCGCGGACTGCCAGCCTCTGAACGTGCTCAAGGCTTCCGAGCCTTGGGCGACGACACTGCCCGGCCGGCTCTCGGCACGACGTTGGGGGGTGATGACTTCAAGACCAGGGAGGGTGGCACCAGGTCGAGAGCGAGTCCGAGGTCCGGTAGGTAGTGAAGGACGACGGCGCCGGCGACGGTCTCCGGCTCGGCCCGTTCGGTCATGAGCGCCCCCGGCGAGCGGGGTCCTGGCGCCGTCGAAGAAGTGGCCGTCGAACTGGCAGCCCGTAGCCAATGAGCAGTCGAAGAGAGTGCCCCAAGCGGCAGGCATGATGCCGTCGAAGTAGAGGCCCGCAGGCAACGGGCCATCGAAGTGGCCCGGACCCAAGGAGTCAGCCATGAGACCCGAGTCGTCGGCCGCAGCGCTGCGCCGCTTCCTGGAGCAGGCGGGGGCGGATCTCCAGTCGATCACGCCCGCTGCCGCGCTCGATCTCATGACTCGCTTCTACACGTCTGTCCCCGCGAAGGGCTGCGACCGGGACGACGACGGAGACATGCTCCTCTTCCAGTGTGGTGTCTACGACTGGGGTCCTGGCCCGGAGTTCGAGGTCGACTTCGTTCGCCAGCTCATGAAGACCGACGAGGAGGGCGGCGACGACGCGATGAGCCAGTTGCATCTCACCATCTACTTCGACCCCACGGTCGCGAGCTCCATCGAGCGTGGGTTCAACGTCTGGTGCGCGGACGAAGACGGGCTCGCCAACTTCCGGGCCTCGGTGGTTGCCTCACCGGAATTCCAGCTCGCGACGGGGGCCAATCCTAGGCGGGTGGAGCTGAAGCTCGATGAACTCTAGGCGGCCGCTGGGACCTGCGAGGCGAAGCAAGCGCCGGCGCTCGTAGCTGGATCAGACGAGCGGGGCTACCGGAGACACGTCCAACTCGGACTCGACTCCGCGGGAAGACCGGGACCGAGCACCGGAGGGCGGAGGCCCGACCCAAGGGACTGCTACGCCTTCGCCGATCCAATCCTTGCCGGCCGGCACCTGCCCGCAGGCCATGCCGGGCTGCCGGAACTCCGCTGGGCGCGGGCGAGATGGCGCGCGGCCCCGCGAGACCGAGGGGGTCTCGCGGGGCCGCTGGCTGAGGGCGGAGCCATCAGCGGAATGCGGGGGAATCCGTAGGATTTCCCCGCATTCCGCTACACGAGCCCGAACGTCGACATGAGCAGGTCCGAGTTGTTCATGCGGTCGACGGGCGGGGCCTCGCGGCCGTTGAGCGGGATGTCGAACGAGCCGTCGGGGCGCCCGATCTGGATCCCGAGCGAGCGGTAGACGAAGGCGCCGAGGTCGGCCGGGGCGATCGGGTCGAGCGCGCCCGTGTTCCACTGCTGCAGACCGTCGGGGCCCGTCGAGCCGATCGCGGTCGTCACGAACTTCGGCTGGTTCACCGAGAGCATGGCGACCGAGAAGCCGCCGCCCCAGTGGTCGCGGCCGTCGCGGCCGTTCGCGACCGACGCCGGCGTGCGCCCGAAGTCGCCGTACATCAGGATCAGGTAGCGCTTGCCCGTGGCCTTGAGGTTCTGGGCCATGGCCGCGACGGAGCGGTTCGTCGTGTCGCCCCAGATCGTGCGGACCGCCTGCATGTTGTTGCTGTGCGAGTCGTTCCCGCCCAGGCCCACGGCGACGTAGGGGATCCCGGCCGCCAGCAGCTCCTGCGCGAGCGTCATGCGCTGCGCGGTCTGCATGTTCTGGGCCGGCAGCAGCGTCTTGCCCGTCAGGTCGAAGGCGCGCGCGGCCTGGCCCCCGCTCGTGACCGCGTGCGCGTCCTCGGTCGCCTTCTCGACCGCGCGGGCGACCTGGTCGGGCCGCGAGGCGAGGAACCGCTGGTTCAGGCGGTCGAGCAGCGCCTTGCGCCGGTCGTAGCGGGCCTGGTCGACCCCGGGCGGGAGCTGCAGCGACTGCACGACCGGGTTGTTGCCCTGGTTCGCGCCCGCGTTCACCTGGAGCGCCGTCGGGCAGCGCGAGGCGTTCGCCATGTTCGCCGAGTCGCCGTTCGCCCCGTTGATCACGACGGACGGGATCCCGATCCCCTTGCCCTGGAAGTAGTAGGCCATGGCGGACGCGACCGACGGGTACTGCTGGCTGAGCGCCTGGCTCCGCCACCAGGTGTTCATGTAGCGCTGGCCGGTGCCGTGGTCGTTCGAGCCGTGCCAGAAGGCGCGGATCAGGCCGAGCGACACGGCCGGGTCGTTCTGCACGAGGTTCGCGATGTCCGGGAAGACCTCGGAGATGTGGACGTCCTCGTTGTACTTGTCCTTGGCGCCCAGGTTGATCGTGTTGAACACGTTGTTGCGGCTGCCGGGCTTCGGGTCCCAGGTGTCCGTCTGCGACGGGCCGCCGTTGTAGAAGATCGTCAGCACGCCGTCGTAGAACGCGTTCTCCGGCTGGACGCCGAGGGCGGCCTTCGTGAACAGGACGCTCTCGAGCGACATGCCCATGAGGCCGAGCGCCACGCCCGTGCCGCCGAGGCGGAGGAAGTCGCGGCGGTTCACCCCGTCGCTGCAGGTGTCGCACCCCTTGTGGTTCATGGCCGTCGCTCCGTCGATCGCCCCCGGGCCTCGTGGCCGTCGGGCAGGTTGGTTGGTTCCGGGTCCTGGTCTCTCGTCTACGTGTGTTCGGGTCGGGATTCTACGCGAGCCAGGGCGCGGGGCAGGCCCGCGCCCGGGCCGCCGGGCCTACCGGGCGGCCGCCTCGACCGTGCTCATGAGCGCGGCCGCGACGTCCTCGAGGCCCTGCCGGACGTTCGTCGCCTGGGCGATCGCGTCGGTCGCGAAGCCGAGCTCGTCGCTCGAGGGGCTCCGGGCGAGCGCGAGCTG
>JANJTH010000212.1 GCA_024711205.1 Planctomycetota bacterium
GGAGCCGGCGGCGGCGAGCCCCGCGCGGCGCCCGCGCCCCCGGGCCGCCCGACGCCCGCGGGCCGCGCCGCTGCCCTCGAGGCCCCGCAGCGCCTCGTCGAGCGCGCGCGCGAGGGCCTCGGCCGAGGGGAAGCGGTCCTCGCGCCGCTTCTCGAGGCAGCGCAGGCACACGCGGTCGAGCGCGGGCGGCACCCCGGGCGCGAGCGCGCTCGGCGGCAGGGGGCGCGCGGTCATGAGCTGCGCGAGCAGCTCGTAGCTCGTGACCCCGGAGAACGGGGGCTGCCCCGTGAGCGCGTGGAACAGCGTCGCGCCGAGCGCCCACACGTCGGCGCGGGCGTCGACCGCGCCGCGCTCGTTGCTCACCTGCTCGGGGGCCATGTAGGCGGGGGTGCCGAGGCTCGCCCCCGAGCGCGTGAGCCGGGCCTGCTCGTCCTCGCCGAGCAGGCGGGCGAGCCCGAAGTCGAGCACGCGCGTCGTCCCGGCCGCGAGGTCGAGGAGCACGTTCTGCGGCTTCACGTCGCGGTGGAGCACGCCCTGGCCGTGCGCGTACGCGATCGCGCGCGCCGCGTCGCGGACCGCGCGGGCGGCGACGGCCGGCGGGAGCGGGGCGCCCTCGCGCGCGAGCGCGTCGAGGGGCGCCCCCGGCGCGAGCTCGAGCACGAGGAACGGGCGCCCCGCCCCGTCCTCGCCGTGGTCGAGGCAGCGCACGATCCCCGGGTGGTCGAGGCGCCGGACCGCCTCGACCTCGCGCGCGAACCGCGCCCGCGCCGTCCCCTCGGCCCGGAGGAGCACCTTGACCGCGACCACGCGCCCGTCCGGGGCCGAGGCCCGGTAGACCGCCCCGAACCCGCCCTCGCCGAGCAGCCCGCCCAGGAGGTAGTCGCCGACCCGGGCGCCCGGCCCGCGCCGCGTGCTCGCGAGCGGGTCCGGCCCGCGCGCCGCCGCACCGTCCCCGCCCGTGGACCCCGCCGCCGTCGCGCGCCCGTCCAACGCCCCGCGCCTCCCGGGCTCGCCCGGCCCGCGATCGTCGCCCCGCGGCGCCCCCGGGTCCACGCCCGGTCGTCCGGGCGGCCGCGCCGCCGGATCGGGTATCGTCCTCGCCCTGGGGCCGGCGAACCCGCCGCTCGTGGCGGCCCGGCCCGTGGTGCCCATGACCCCGGCTGTGGCGACGGCGCTCGAAGGGACCCCGTCCCGGCGCTACCTG
This sequence comes from Planctomycetota bacterium, assembly GCA_024711205.1. GTDB lineage: Bacteria > Planctomycetota > J058 > J058 > J058 > JANJTH01. The sequence continues at coordinate 1,205 of JANJTH010000212.1, forward strand.
GTCCCCTTCGACACGCGCGAGCTCCCGCTCCGCTGGGTCGACGTCCTCGTGATCGGGAGCGGCGTCGCCGGGCTCACGGCCGCGATCGCCGCGGCCGAGGGCGAGGCCAAGGTCCTCGTGGCGACGAAGGCCCAGGCCGACGACTCGAACACGGCCTGGGCCCAGGGCGGCGTCGCGGCCGTGCTCGAGGAGAGCGCGGCCGACAGCTTCGAGCGCCACGCGCAGGACACGCTCGTCGCCGGCGCCGGGCTGTGCGACGAGGAGGTCGTGCGCGACGTCGTGCGCGACGGGTCGGCCGCCGTGCGCGCGCTGATCGACCGCTACGGGGCCCAGTTCGACCGCGAGCCCGACGGGACGCTCTCGCTCACGCAGGAGGGCGGGCACACCGCGGCGCGGATCCTCCACGCGACGGGCGACGCGACGGGCCGCGAGATCGAGCGGGCGCTGCTCGACCACGCGCGCAGGCACCCGCGGATCCGCTTCCTCGAGCACGCGTTCGCGGTCGACCTCGTGACGAGCGAGGGCGAGTGCCAGGGGGCGCTGCTGTGGGACCACGGGCAGGGGCTGCAGTTCGTGGCCGCGCGCGCGGTCGTGCTCGCGGCCGGGGGCGCGGGCCGCGTGTTCCGCGAGACGACGAACCCGTCGGTCGCGACGGGCGACGGGCTCGCCATGGCCTACCGGGCCGGCTGCACGCTCCTCGACATGGAGCTCATGCAGTTCCACCCGACGACGCTCTACCTGGCGGGCGCCTCGCGCCGGCTCCTGACCGAGGCGCTCCGCGGCGAGGGCGCGCACCTCGTCGACGGCGACGGCGTGCGCTTCATGGTCGGGCAGCACGAGCTCGCCGAGCTCGCGCCGCGCGACGTCGTCGCGCGCGCGATCGTGCGCCGGCACCGCGAGACCGAGGGCCGCGGCGTGTTCCTCGACCTGCGGCACCTCGACGCGGCGACCCTGCGCGCGCGCTTCCCCGGGATCGACCGGCTGTGCCGCAGCTACGCGCTCGACTTCACGCGCGACCCGCTGCCGGTCTACCCGAGCGCCCACTACACGATCGGCGGGGTCCAGATCGACCGCGACGGCCAGACCGAGGTCCCGCGCCTGTTCGCGGTCGGCGAGGTCTCCTGCTCGGGGCTCCACGGCGCGAACCGTCTGGGCAGCAACTCGCTGCTCGAGGGCCTCGTCTACGGGCGGCGCGCCGGCGAGCGCGCGGCCGCGCTCGCGGCCGGCGCGCACGGGGGCCTGGCCCGCCTCGCGCTCGAGGCGAGCGCGGAGCCCCAGGGGCGGCGGGCCGAGATCGACATCGACGACGTGCTCGTGAGCCTGCGCGCCGAGACCTGGCGCAACCTGGGCGTCGAGCGCGACGGCCCGGGGCTCCGCCACGCGCGCGAGCAGCTCGGGCGCTGGGCGCGCTACGTGCTCCCCGAGGCGTTCGCGGGGCCGCGCGGCTGGGAGCTCCAGAACGTGCTCACGGTCGCGTCGCTCATGGCGCAGGGGGCCGTGTGGCGCGAGGAGAGCCGCGGCGCGCACCACCGGCTCGACTGCCCCGGCGTGGACGACGCGCGGTTCCTCGTCCACGGCGCCGTGCGCCGGCCGGGGGCTCAGGCCGGGCGGGACGCGTGACCCGCCCCCGCGCGCTCGTCCTCCGGGCGGCCGGCTCGAACTGCGACCGCGAGACGGCCCACGCGCTCGCGCTCGCGGGCGCCGACGCGCGGCTCGTCCACGCGAACCGCGTGCTCGAGGGCCCCCTGGGCGTCGACCCGCTCGAGGACGTCGACCTGCTCGCGATCCCGGGCGGGTTCACCTACGGCGACGACCTGGGCGCGGGGCGGATCCTCGGGCTCGTGCTCACGCGGCGGCTCGGCCCGGCGATCCGCCGCCTCGTCGACCGCGGCGGGCTCGTGCTCGGGATCTGCAACGGCTTCCAGGCGCTCGTGCAGGCGGGCCTGCTCCCGGGCGGCCCGGACGCGCCCGCGACGACGCTGGCCCCCAACGCGAGCGGGCGCTTCGAGGCGCGCTGGACGCGGCTCGCGGTCACGACCGACCGCTCGCCCTGGCTGCGGCAGGGCGACGTGCTGGACCTGCCCGTGGCCCACGGCGAGGGCCGGCTCGCGCTGGCCGACCCCGGCGCGCTCGCGGCGCTCGAGGCCGCGGGCCAGGTCGCGCTCCGCTACCTCGCGCCCACCGACGGCGACCCCGGCGTCGCGGGCACGGCCGGGACCTCGCCCGCGGGCTACCCCGCGAACCCGGCCGGCTCGCAGGGCGACGTCGCCGGCCTCGTCGACCCGACCGGCCGGATCCTCGGCCTCATGCCGCACCCCGAGCGCAACGTCGAGCCCTGGCACCGCCCCGGCTGGACGCGCGGCGAGGGCCACGGCGCCTCGGGCCCGAGCGCCGGCAGGCGTCTGTTCGAGGCGGCCGTGGCGCACCTGACCGCGGCCAGCGCGCGCGCGTAGCGCGCCGGGCCGGCTGCCGCGCGCGCGCAGGTCCCCGGGGCCACGTGCCCGCGCGTCGCAGGCAGACGCGGTCCGCGGGTGGTCTCGCGCGCGGACGGCCAGGCCCGGCCGGGCTGCCCACGCCGACGACCTCCGGGCGAGCGTGGAACTCCACCGTGGGCCCGCGGGTGCTGACCGGCGAGGCGCGAAGCGCGCGCCGAGCCTGGAGGTCGACCGCGTGAAGACCGGCGGCGGAGGACGCAAGCGCGCGCGGCCCCACACGCTCGACGAGGCCCGCGCCGAGGGCGAGGCGAAGGCGCGGCCCTCCGCCCTCGCCGCGGGGCGCGTCGCGCTCGCCTGCACGTTCTGCCATGGACGGCTCCGCCGCCCTTCGGGCGTCTTCTGCGCCGCTTGCCTGGCGCCCCACCACGGCGCGTGCCACGCCGAGCATGGCCGCTGCGCCGCGCCGGGCTGTCGCGAGGTGCGGATCGTCGCTCCGTTCGCGCGGCCCGACCGGGCCCGGAGCGGGCTCGGCCGGGTCCCAGGCCCCCTGCGGCTCGCGGCCGCGACGTGGCTCCTCACGGCCGCCGTGCTCGTGTGGTCCGTGGCGCGCGAGCGCTGCGCGGCGCGCCCCGCGTGGCCCGGTGCGACGGCGCGCGGCCTGCACCTCGCGTCGGAGGCGCGGCGCTGCGCCTCCGAGGCCGAGCGGGCCACGCGTGCGCACGGGCCGCGGGCCGCGCTGCACTTCCTCCCGTGGATCCAGGACCTCGGCGCGCAGGCGCGCGCGATCACGGACGTGGACCCTGGCGCCGCTGCCTGGATCGACGACGCCGCGTGGCGGGTCCGCATGGCGACTCGCACGGACGGGAATGCGCGGCTCCCGAGCTACGAGCTGGGCAGGAGTCCCTGCGTCGTCGTGGACGACCTCCGGCTCGACCCGGACGTCCCGCGCTGGGGGCTCGTCCAGGAAGTCGACACCTTCCGGCTCGAACCTCACTCGTCTCTCTGCGGTCGCGCCGCCGTGGACGCCGCGCACGACGACTGGTGAGCCCTCGCCGCATGCGTGGGGGAGACCGATCGCTGGGACTGGCGACCCGAACCCGGGGTCTCATGGGGATCGCTCCGCGCGCCAGCCCGAGCGCGGAGTGGTCCTCCTACGCACCACGCGCCGGCCCCGCCCCCCTGGCCCGAGCGCGCGGGCGCGGCCATAACGGAGGCGGAGAGGTGCCGCCTTGGTCCGGTCCGTCATGACCTCGTTCGTCCTCGTGCTCGCGTGCGCGCTCACGGGGTGCCCGCAGACGACTTCGTCGGGGACGCTCGCCTCGTCCCTCAACCTGGCGTTCCTGCACGGCGAGGCCGCCCCGGCCGTCGGGGAGCGCCGCTCGCTGACCGTCAGCTACGGCGCGCCGGGCTCGGCGCTCATGGGTGCCCTGATCGACACGAGCCAGGTCGGGCTCACGCGCTGGCACGCCGAGCCGGCCGACGCGGTGCAGTTCGAGGAGGGCGGGGCGGCCGCCACGTTCTCGCGGCCAGGGCGCGTCACGCTGTGGGCGAGCGTGACCGACGCGCAGGGCCGCGTGCTCGAGAGCAACCGCCTGGAGGTCGACGTCTCGGCCTCCGGGGTGGCGACGGTCACGACCGGGACCTGACCTCCAGACCGGCCCACGGGGGCCTCGCCCGGCCCACGGGGCCCTGCGATCAGTCTCCCGGCGCGGGGCGGAGGCGCTCGAGCGTGGCCGCCCGCACGGCGGCGGGTTCGAGCGCGGCGAGGCCCTCGCGGGCGAGCAGGTCGTCCACGAGCGCGAGCGCGGCTCGCGCCTCCTCCTCGCCGCCCGCGGCGCGGCAGGCGGCGACGTCGGCGCCCGCCTGCGCGACGTCGCCGCGGAGGAGCGCGAGGAGCGCCGCCTGTCCGAGCGCCTTGGCGCGCCGCCGCCGCATGGCCTCGACGATCGCCCCGCGCGTGAGCCCCGGCAGGGGTCCCGGGTCGTCGCCCGCGGCCGCGGCCGCGCGGAGCGCGTCCTCGTGCGCGCGCGCCGCGGCCGCGTCGTAGTCGGCCCCGCCTTCGAGCGCGTGGACCCAGGCGAACGTCGCGTTCAGGGCGCCGTTCGCGCCGTTCACGCGCTCGGCCGCCACGCGGTCGTTCACGATCCACGCGGCCCCGGCCGCCACCAGGGCGAGCGTGAGCACGAGCAGCGCCGTCCCCGCCCTGCTCCGGGCTCGCTCGTCCGCCATTCCTGCCTCCTCGCCGCTCCCGTACGCCTGGCGCGGCGAGCTTACCGCCCGCATCCAGCGAAGCTCCCCGCTCCGGCGGCCTCGCGACGCCCTCGGCCCTCCCCTTCTTCCCGTTCCCGTTCCCGTTCCCGTTCCCGTTCCCGTTCCCGCCACGCGTGCGCCCCCCTCCTGTCACTTCCTCTTCCCTTGCCCTTGCCCTTGCCCTCCCTCTTCCTCCCCTCCCTCCCTCTTCCTCCCCTCCCTCCCTCTTCCTCCCCTCCCCTCCCCTCTTCCTCCCTCCCCGGGTCGAGGGCTGGCCGCGCGGCCCCTCGCGGGTTCTGATCCCCCCATGCAGGGCGGCTCCGGCTGGCGGTGCGGGCGCTGCGGCGCCGCGTGGGCGAGCGCCGCGGCGCGGCCGTGCCCGCGCTGCGGGGCGACAGCCGTCGCCCCGCTCGCCGGCC
>JANJTH010000215.1 GCA_024711205.1 Planctomycetota bacterium
CAGCTCGCGCTCGCCCGGAGCCCCTCGAGCGACGAGCTCGGCTTCGCGACCGACGCGATCGCCCAGGCGACGAACGTCCGGCAGGGCCTCGAGGACGTCGCGGCCGCGCTCATGAGCACGGTCGAGGCGGCCGCCCGGTAGCGGGCGCGGGGCCCTCCGGGGCCCTCGCGATCCCTCGACGCGGTCGAAGGCGGGGAGGTCCGGCGGGCCTCCCCGCCTTCGGCGCATCGCGCGCCGGCTCCCTCCACCCTCCGCCCCGCGGAGGCGCCCTCCTCAGCCCTGCCGCTCGCGTAGTATGTCGCCCCGTGGGGGAGCGGCGCCGTCGGGCGCCGGGGGAGTGGCCGTGGCGGCCGAGCTCGTGGTCCTCGAGGGCAACCACCGGGGGAACTTCGTCCGCATCGCCGCCGCGCCGGTCACGGTCGGGCGCGCGAAGACCGCCGACCTGCCGCTCCCCGACGACGGGAAGGTCTCCAACATCCACGCGCGGATCACGCCGTCGGGCGCCGACCGGTACCTGCTCGAGGACCTCGGCAGCACGAACGGGACCTTCGTGAACGACGAGCGGATCGAGCAGACCCCGCTCCGCTCGGGCGACCTGGTCAAGATCGGGCGGTCGCTCATGATCTTCCGGACCGACGCGGCCTCGGGCGTGCCGCTCGACTCCGTGGAGCTCGTGGGCGGCGGGTCGTCGGCGGACATCCGCCCGGCCTCCGCGCCCGCGGGCCTCGCGGAGGCGGCGCCGGCCCCGGGCGGGGGCGCGGAGGCGCCCGACCTCGCGGACGTCGTGCTCGCCGCGGCCGCCCCGGACCTCGTGGGCGCGCTGCAGCGCGCGACCGAGGCCGCCGCGCGCGCGGCCGGGGTGCGCCGGGCCGTCGTGTTCCTCACCCACCCGCTCACCGGGGGCCTCGGCCGGGCCGCGGTGTGGGCGCGGCCCGGCGCCGATCCGGAGGCCCCCGTCGACGCGAACCTCCTCAAGCGCGCCGCCGCGGGCGACGTGTCGGGGGTCGGGGGCGCCGCCGCGGCGCCCGTGCCGCTGCGCGCCGCCGCCGCCGGGGGACCTGCCGCCGGGGTCGTCTACGTCGACGGCCTGGACGGCGCGACGGGCGCCGCGGTGCGCGCGGTCACGGCGACCGGGATCGTCGTGGGGCTGCTCGTCGAGGGCGAGCGGGCCCGGCGCCTCTCCGACGCCGCGACGGAGGTCGTCGCGCTCGCGTCGGAGCGGATCGGGCGCCAGCCGGTCGACGTCGTCGCGCTCCTCGCGGGCGTCGACCGCGTGTTCGCGGGGGCCGCGCGCGCGCGCGGGCTCGTCTGGCGCGTCGAGGCGGCGCACGGCCTCCTCGCCCTGGCCGACCCGGCGCTGCTCCAGCGCGGCCTCGACCGGCTCGTCGAGGCGACGATGACCGTGGCCCGCGGGGAGGTGCTCGTGCGCGCCGTGGCCGCCGAGCGCGGCGTGCGGGTCACCGTGCAGCGCCGCCGGATCGAGCCGCCCGAGGCGGTCCTCGCGCACCTCGACGTCGAGGGGGTCGCGGCCGACCTGCGGCGCTGCCAGCGCACCGGCCAGGACGCGGGCCTCGTCGTCGCCCGCGCCGCGCTCCTCCGCGCCGGCGGCCGGTTCGTCGTCCGTCACGAGGAGCCGTGGGTGAGCTTCGCCCTGGACCTCGAGGCCGCCTCGCCGCCAGGCGCAGGCCTATAATCGGGGCCGCGTGTCGCTCTACCTGCGGATCATTCACGGCGCTGGCGTGGGCCAGGTCCTCCCGGTGCCCGCCGGTCAGCCGGTCACGCTCGGGCGCAGCGGGTCCGCGTCGTACGCGTTCGACGACCCGCTCCTGTCGCGCAAGCACTGCGCGGTCGAGTCCCGGGGCGACCAGTGCCGGATCGTCGACCTCCAGAGCCGCAACGGCACCTTCGTGAACGGACAGCGCATCGGCGCGGTGCTGCTCAAGCTCGGCGACCGGATCAAGATCGGGAACATCGTGTTCGAGGTGTGCCCGGCCGGGCCCATGCAGCTCCCGCCCGGCGTGCCGACGGGGCCGCACATGACGGCCCCGCTAAGCCAGGCCCAGCTCGGCCAGACGATCGCGGCCCCGCAGGGCCAGCGCCTCTGCCAGGGGTGCAGCCGCCCGCTCGGCCCCCAGGGCGGGCGCGAGCTCAAGGGCCGCCTGCTCTGCGCGGCCTGCCTCGACCGCTTCGACGTCGACGAGGACCTGATCGACGGGTTCAAGCTGCTCGAGCGGATCGAGGTGAACAGCTTCGGCGCGACGTACGTCGCCCAGCAGAAGCTCATGGGCCGCAACGTCGTGGTGAAGACGATCGCGGTCACCGGCGAGGAGGAGGCCCAGCGGGCCATGCGCCGGTTCCTCCGCGAGGCGAAGGCGGGCGGCCGGCTCAGCCACCCGGGGATCGTCGAGCTCTACGACGTGAACGAGCAGGCCGGGCTCATGTACATCGTCACGGAGCACGTCGAGGGCGACAACCTCGAGAAGCTGCTCCGCGAGCGCAACGGCGCGCCCCTGCCCGGGCTCCAGGTGACGCGCGCCATGCTGCAGATCGCCGAGGCGCTCCAGTACGCGCACGAGCAGCAGATCGTGCATCGCGACGTGAAGCCGGGCAACGTGCTGATCCGCCGCCAGGACGGGCGGGCCAAGCTCCAGGGCTTCAACCTGGCCAAGAACCTCGAGCGCGCCGGCTACTCGGTGATCACGGCCGACGGCGAGACGCTCGGCACCCCCTACTACATGTCGCCCGAGCAGGTCCGCAGCGCGAAGAACGTCGACCCCCGCTCGGACGTCTACTCCTGGGCCGCGACCTTCTACCACTGCGTCTCGGGGAAGCTCCCGCTCGAGGCCCGCTCCTACGGCGAGTTCATCGAGAAGGTGTTCAACGAGGAGCCGCCGCCGCTCGACAAGCACGTCCCCTCGGCCCCCAGGCCGCTCGTGGACCTCCTCGCCCGCTGCCTCGCGCGCGAGCCCGACCAGCGCCCGGCCACGATGGCGGCCGTCGTGACGGAGCTCGAGCCGATCCTCCGCGCGCTCGAGCAGCGCTGAGGGCCCTGGGCGGAGGCCGCCGCGGCGGCTGCCGCGTCGTCTGCGAGGCGGGAGCGACTCGAGCATCCCTGGAGGGCCCATGCGCGGCGCCCCACGAGGCAGGCGGCGTCGTCGGCGAGCGCGGGCGAGCCGACGATCTCGTCGACGCGGCCCGAGCCGTCAGAACGTCCAGCGCGCGTAGTAGACGAGCAGCTCGGCGTCGGGGCCGTCCTGCGCGCGGGCGCGCTCGACGTACGCCGGGATGGTCGTGCGGACGAGCGGACTCGCCTGGCCCTCGCCGGCGGGCTCGAGGCTCAGGAGCGCGTCCCCTTCGCCCGTCGCCACCGCCACGTGGCGGACGTCGTCCGCCGCCGCGCCGCCGAACACGACGACGTCCCCCGCCCGAGGCGACGCCCCGGGCCACCGGTCGGCCTCCGCGCGCTCGTCGGCCGGGCGGAGCCCGAGGGAGACCACGATGGGTTGGGTCTCGAGGCCCGTGACCGTCACGCTCCGCCCGACGAGGAGCTGCTCGTCGAGGGCGCTCATCTGACGCGCCCACACCGCGAGCGCGAAGGGGAGGTCCGCGCACCCCATGCCGCCGAGGTCCGGCGCGCCCAGCGACCACTGGAGCAGGTCGGGGCGCGCGACGCGGGACAGGCCAGCCTCGACCCGGGCCAGCGCTCGCTCGGGCGTGTCGGTCCGCCGCAGCGCCTCGACGCGGCCTCGCCAGGCCTCCTCGGTCATCGGACGGCGCGCCCCGCCCTGGACGAGGGCCTGGTGGGCGTCGTGGGCCGCGGCCCAGCGCGCCCGGAGGTCCGCGACCCACCCGGGGAGCTCCGCCTCGGGCCGCGGGCGGTCGATGAGCCTCCGCCGGGCGCTCAGCTCGACGAGCGGCACGTGCTGGAAGTCGAGGGGCGAGAAGCGGGCGGCGTAGATGACCGCCGAGTCCCGCGCGGCCTGCTCGACGATCAGGAGCGGGCGTCGCCGACGCGCCAGGTGGGTCGTCGTGCGGGCCCGCGCCACGGCCAGCGCGAGCGCGCCCTGGATCCGCCCCCAGGCGGGCGAGTCCTGCGCGACGCCGAGCTCGAGCAGGCGGCGGGCGGCCAGCTCGCGCCGCCCCTCCTCGGTGCGGATGTCCACGCCCGCCTCGACCCGGCCGCGGGCGTCCCGGGCCTTGCCCGACTCGAGGTCCAGCTCGCGCTCGAGGGCAGGGTCCCAGATCTGGTAGCTCCCCCTGCGGGTGAGCGCCGGGTTCCCCTCCAGGAGGTGCAGGAACGGGCCGGGGCCGGGCTCCAGGCCGTCCCGCGCGCAGAGCGCGCAGCCCCCGTCGCGGCAGGCGCCCTCGAGGATGGTCACGTGCTTCCCGTAGCGGCTCGCGTTCTCCCAGTCGTTCCCGACCACGACCACGTCGCCAGGCCGAACGCGGGCACGCAGGCCGTCCTGCTCGAAGAACAGCGCCTCGCGCGCCGCGACCTTCGCCGGGTCGATGACCCCGCTCCCGGCGCGCCCAGGCGGGGCCGAGGTGTCGCGGCCGTTGCCGACGTCGAGGAGCAGCCGCCGGGCGCCCGACCGGCGGTGGAACTCCTCGACGGAGAGCACGTCCTCGACCTGCTCTCCCGCGGCGCAAGGCGTGGTCACGCCGTCCACCTGGCGGACCGGGACGCCGCAGGTCGTGCTGACGCGGTCCCGGTAGCCCATGACCTGCCGGATGCGGAGCGTCGAGAGGAACCCCTCTCCTTCGCGGGCCTGGACGACCCAGTGCGGCTGCACGCCGACCCCCAGGTAGATGCGCCCCGCCGTCACCCCGCAGTACTGGACCTTCCACGCCCGGCCGTAGCCGGTCCCGTGCATCCAGTCGCCGATGATCTCGGCGGTGGTGACCCGCTCTGGCCCCCGGAACGGCGCCGGCGGCTCCCAGGTCGGGTCGAGGGCGCGCACGGCGTCCACCGCGGCCTGGCGGGCGTTGCACACGTCCGTCACGCCGCCGTTTCCCGCGTTCACGCCGAGCCGCCACAGGGCGCCGTGCTCGAGCTGGATCGCGGCCACCACGAACGGCGTCAGGACGGGGTCGTCCATGGCGAGGGGCACGGTCATGCGCGCCGCCCGGGCCAGGTCGGCCTCCCCGGAGGGCTGGCTCAAACGCCGCAGGCAGGCGTCGACCTCGTACGAGCCCCCTTCGCTGCCCGTGCGCGCCCTCGCCCGGAGCACCTCCTCGGCGTCCGGACCGGTCACCTCGACGCGCAGGGTCGGCCCCTCGAGGGGGGCCCCCGTCGGCCCCGGGAGGTGGACCTGCAGCCGAGCGCGCACGCCAGGGCGCGGGCCCGGCGCCGACGCCACGCGCCACGCGGCCGGGAGCTCCTCGCTCGTGCTCACGTCCTCGGCCTCGAGGACGCCCACGCCCCCGCCCTCGTCGACCGCGATCGTGAGGCGGAAGGTCGCCAGGGGGTCGTGGACCCCGTCGCCGTCCCCCCGCGCATCGAGCTCCCGGACGTGCAGCAGGACGTCGTCCAGGGTCAGGGGACCGTCGACCGGCGCCTCCGGCCGCTCGCCCGCGAGGTCCCGCGGCCAGGACATGGCCATGGCCAGGACGCGCAGCGAGTCCGGGGCGGGCTCGGGCGGGGCCCCGGGCGCCTCGCGCCAGCTCAGCTGGACCTTGGCCCGGCGCTTCACGAGGCACCTCCGGCGTGGCTCGGGGGGTCGACCTCGCCGGGGGAGTCGGCCTCGCAGGGCTCCGCCTCCCCCTCGCTCGGGTCGTCCGGCGAGAGGCACACCTCGAGCGGCTCGAGGCCCGCCGGCCCCGTCGAGAGCTCGGCCTCGAGGCGCTGCTCCCCGCGCCGGACCTCGAGGGCCCAGCGTCCCGGCGCGGCGACCTCGTGGCGCAGCACGCCCGCGGCATCCGTCGTCACCTCCTCCGCGGGCCCCTCGGCGTCGAGCGGCCGGAGGTGGCACACCTCGCGCCGGAGCAGCTCCGTGAGGCCGGAGGGTCGATCGAGGAGGAGCGAGAGCCGCGCGGCGAGCCACGCCGCGGGCTCGCCGCAAATCGGGAGGCCCACGGGCGCGCGGCCCTGGATCGACAGCCGGAGGCGCGCCGCGTGGCCGGCTGGCGAGCCGTCGCTCACGTCGACCGTGCGATGCCCGGGCAGCGCATCGAGCGGCGTCGGCTCGTCGAGCGGGCCGTGGACGAGCACCAGCCGGAGCTCGGCCGCGCCGTCGTCGAGCGCGAGCTCCTGCTGCCGCGGCTCGCCCACGGCGGGCTGGACCTCGAGGAGGAGGCGCGCCGGGCCGGCCTTCGGCGGGACGAGGCGCAGCGCGAGCACGAGCCCCGACGGCGGGGCCTCGCCCGCCGCCGCCATGGCGCTCACCGCTCGCTTGCGCAGGGCGATCGCGCGCGTCGCCGGGACGAGGAGGTCGCCCTCTCCGCTGGTGCTGAACCGACCGCCGCGCGAGACCTCGAGCCGCTGGCGGGTCACGACGAGGCTCCGCGTCCGGTCGGCGTGGAGCGTCCACGCCTCCTTCACCGCGCCGCACGAGGCGCAGGCCTTGGCGTCGTCTCGCTGCTCGACCGGGCAGGCGCACGTCCAGGGCATGACACTCCTCCGGCCGGGTCGGGCGGCGGCGCCCCGCCGGGAGCGCGCCGCCCGCGCCACCCCTCGCTAGTCGATCCCGAGCAGCTCGACGTGGAACACGAGCGTGGCGCCGGGCCCGATCTTGGGCGGGGCGCCGCGGTCGCCGTAGGCGAGGTTGGCCGGGATCGTCAGGCGCGCCGCGCCGCCGACCTTCATCGTCTGGAGGCCCTCGTTCCAGCCGGCGATCACGCGTCCGAGCTGGAACTCGGCCGGCTCGCCGCGGCCGTAGGACGAGTCGAACGGCGTCCCGTCCGTGAGCCAGCCCGCGTAGTGGACCTTGACGGTCTGCCCGAGCTTGGGGCTCGCGCCCGTGCCCTCCCGGAGGGTCTCGATCAGGAGCCCGCTCGCGGTCTTCGTCGCCTTGCCCTCGGCCGAGAGGGCGAAGGGCGGCAGCGGCATGGGGCGGACGATCTGGCGCATCTCGAGGATCCAGTGCGAGACGGAGCCGGGCGGGAGCTCGGGACCCGGGGAGCGGTCGCCGAAGCCCTGCGCGGACGGGACGACCAGGCGGAGCTTCGTCCCCTCGCGCATGAGCAGCGGGACCTCCTTGAGGAACGGGAGCCCCATGTCCTCGACCGTGCCCTTGATCGGCCGGCCGCTGTCGGCGCTGCTGTCGAGGAGCTTGCCCGCGGTCGTGAAGAAGGCGTAGTCGAGCACGAACGTCTCGGCGGCGGCGCAGGGCTCGCCCGTCCCCTCGGCGTCGACCTGGTACTCGATCCCGCTGGCGGTCTTCTTCGCCCTGTCCGCCTCGAGCGGCGCGAAGACCGGGGCCGGGGGCGCCGCCTCGACGGCGAGCAGCTCGACCTCGAAGATCAGGTTCGAGCCGGGCGGGATCACGGGGGGCACCCCGCGGTCGCCGTAGGCGAGCTTGGCCGGGATCTTGAGCTTGAAGCGGGCGCCCACGGTCATGAGCCCGAGCCCCTCGTTCCAGCCCTCGATCACCTGGCCGACGCGGAACTCCATGGGCTCGCCGCGCTGGTGCGACGAGTCGAAGGGCCGCCCGTTCTCGAGCCAGCCCGTGTAGTGGACGGTCACCTTGTCGCGGTGCTGCGGCTTGCGCCCCTCGCCGCCGGCCTGGAGCACGCAGTAGACGAGCCCCGACTCGGTCGTGTGGAGCTCCGTGTCCGCCGGGATCTTCGGCGGCGTCGGGGCCCCCTGCTGGGCGTCCGCGCCCGGGGGCGCGAGGAGCGCCAGGCCCGGGATGGCGAGCGCGGCGGCGAAGGCGGCGAGTCGGGTCGAGCGGGACGTAGCGGTGCGGGACAAGGGGGCCTCCGTGCGCGCGCCCGACGGGTGCCTCCGGGCGCCGGCCGGGAGCCTAACCGGCGACGCGGCGAGCGGGGCAAGGGCGAGGTGACCTCACCACGGTTGGCCTCGTTCGGGGCCGCGCGGCCCGCGCGCGACCGTGGCGGTCTCGCGGGTGGTCGAGTAGAACCGCCGCGTGCTCCCTCTCCTCGAGGTCCCGATCGGGCGCGGGGCCGGGGTCGTCCTGCTCCTCCTGGCCCTCGCGTGGTGGGTGTTCTGGTCGCGTAGACCCGACGCCGAGCGGGGCCGGCGGGCGCTCGCGGCGCTGGCCCTGGCCCCCGGCCTGTTCCTGCTCGTGGGCGGGTTCGAGGCGACCCTCCGCTGGCCGGTCTACGGCCTCATGATGGCGCTGGGGACGGTGGCCGCGCTCGCGCTCGCCATGCGCATGGCGGCGCAGCGCGGGGTCTCCCCCGAGCTGGTCGTCGAGCTCGCGATCGTGGGGCTCGTGTGCGGGCTCCTCGGGGCGCGCGCCGTCTACCTCGTCGAGCAGTGGGACGCGATGTTCGCCGACCGGCCCCCGCTGCTCGCCGGGCGAGGGCCGGAGCCCGGCGCCCCGCTCGCGCCGGGGGACGCGCTCCTCCTCCGCACGCACGCGGGCGAGGCCGCGGTCCGCTTCGCCGGCGACGAGCGCGACCTCGCGGCCGTCGTCGCGGCGATCGGCGCGCAGGCGGGCGGGGTCGACGTGGTCGCGGCGGTCGTGCGGGTCGGGCGCCGCGGCACCGACGGCCTCGTCGTGACCGAGCGCGGGCTCACCCTGAGCACCGGCCGGCGCGGCGCCGATGCGCTCCTCGAGGTCTCGGGCGGCCCGGCCGCGCCGAAGCTCGGGCTCGCGCGGGCGGCCACCCGCGGCGTGGACCGGCCCTGGGTCCGCGTGCTCGACCTGCGCCTGGGGGGGCTGACCTACTTCGGGTCGGTGTTCGGGGTGCTGCTCGGCTGGGCGTTCTGGCTGCGGCGCCGGCGCGCGCGGCCGCTCGCCGTGTTCGACGCCGTGTGCCCGGTCCTCCCGCTCGGCCTGTTCTTCGGCCGCCTCGGCTGCCTCGCGCGCGGCTGCTGCTTCGGGCGCGAGGTCGACGGCTTCGCCCTGTTCACGGTCGAGTACCCGCCCTGGAGCCTGCCCTGGATGCAGATGGCGGGCGAGCGGCTCACCTGCGACTTCGACGGCCTGCTCCGGCGGCGCGAGCTCACGGCCGAGATGCTCGAGCGCCTCGGTCCGCTCGCCCAGGGGACGCCGCCCGTGCACGCGGCGCAGCTCTACGAGGGGCTGGGCGTGCTCGTCGTGTTCGCGCTGGTCCTCGTCTACCGGGCCCGCTGGGCGACCCGCGAGGGGCAGTGCTTCGCGCTCCTGTTCCTGCTCCAGGCGCCGCTGCGGTTCGTCGTCGAGCACGTCCGGCGCGACCACGACGTGTTCTTCCCGCTCGGCGGCTACCCGTTCACCGAGAGCCAGCTCGTCGCGATCGGGCTCTCGGTCGCGGCGCTCCCGGCCTTCGTGTGGCTCTCGCGCCACGGCCGCCCGCTCGGCGCGGCGCCCGTCGAGGCGCCCGTCGAGGCCGCGCTGGCCGGCGCGAGCGCGCCGGCGTCCGCCCCGGCCGCCGGCGCGGACGCGGCGCCCCGTGCGTAAGCTCGGGATCTACGGGTTCGCGCTCGCCTTCTGCGCCATCCTGTTCGCCTTCTGCGCGCCGCTCGCCGCGCTCTGGCCGACGCTCGCCTGGCGCAACCGCGTGTCGCTCGCCGCCGGGCGCTGGTGGGCCCGGGCCTGCCTGCGCGTGGCCGGGATCCGCGTCGTGCTCGAGGAGGGCCGGGAGCACCTGCTCCACGCGCCCGCGATCTTCACGTTCAACCACTCGAACATGCTCGACTTCTTCGTGAACGGCGTGCTCGCGCGCCCGGGCTGGCTCGTGTTCGGGAAGCGTGAGCTCGCGGCGGTCCCCTTCGTGGGCTGGGCCTGGGCGCTCGGCGGGCACCCGCTGATCAAGCGCCAGGACCGCGACCACTGGGGCCGGCTGCTCGCCCGGGTCGAGGGGCGGCTCGCGCGCGGCTGGTGCACGATCGTCGCGCCCGAGGGCCGGCGGAGCGGGGACGGGGCGCTCCTGCCGTTCAAGAAGGGAGCCTTCCACATGGCGCTCCACACGCGCGCGCCGATCGTGCCGGTCGTGCTGCTCGGCGTCGCGCCGCTCCTCGTGCGCGGGACGCCCATGCCGGGCGAGGTGCGTGTGCGCGTGCTCCCGCCGATCGACACGAGCGGGTGGACGCTCGAGGACCTCGACCGGCAGGTGGAGCGGGTCCGCGGGCTCTACCTCGACGCGCTCGGCCAGGCGCGGGCCTGAGCCGGCGTGGCCGACGCGCGGCTGCGCGCGCTGGAGCGGCGCTGGCGCGAGACGGGCGACCCCGCGGACGGCGCGGCCTGGCTCGTGGCGCGCGTGCGCGCGGGCGAGCTCGCGCCGG
>JANJTH010000224.1 GCA_024711205.1 Planctomycetota bacterium
CGGACGGGCCGCTCCGGAGCCGGGTCGGCGCCGCGACCGCGTCCCGCGTCCCGCTCGTGCTCGTCCTCGGCCCCGCCGAGGCGGCGGCCGGGCTCGTGCAGGTCCGCGCCCGGGGCGCCGCAGGCGCCGGGCCGCGCTGGCCGCAGGCCGCCCTCGCGGACGCGCTCGCGCGCGCCGTCGCAGGCCGCCTGGCGGACCCGGCCGCGTTCGCGGCCACGGGCTCGCCCTGGCTCGCCCCGCTCCTCGACGACGCGCCCGGTTCGGCGCCGGGCTCGTCGTCCCCCGGGTCCCCGATGGTCGGGGCCCCGGCTCCCCCGCAACGCTGACAGGAGGGCAGTCCCATCCGCAGGCCCATGATCATGGACCGTCCGGTCGAGAACCGCGGTCCCCGAGTGAACGACAGAATCCGCGTCCGTGAAGTCCGCCTGATCGGTGACGACGGCGAGCAGCACGGCGTCGTGCCGACCGAGCAGGCCCTGGCCCTGGCCAAGGACAAGGGCCTCGATCTCGTGGAGGTGGCGGCCGACTCGCGCCCGCCCGTCTGCAAGATCATGGACTTCGGCAAGTTCAAGTACGAGACGAAGCTCAAGAAGCGCCAGAACGCCAAGAAGCAGCACAAGGTCGTGACCAAGGAGGTCCGCATTCGCCCGAAGACGGGCGAGCACGACTACATGGTCAAGGTCAAGCAGGCGCAGCGCTTCCTCGAGAAGGGCTTCAAGGTCCAGGTGAACGTGCTGTTCCGCGGGCGCGAGCGCGTCCACACGGACATCGCGAAGGGCCACCTCGACCGCATGGCGACCGAGCTCGAGGCGCTCGGCAAGATCGAGTCGCCGCCCCGCATGGAGGGGTTCCGCATGTTCATGATCGTCGCGCCCAAGTAGGGTCCGACGACGTGGCGCGTCCGGCCGGGCCTACGCGGCCCGGCCGGGCGAGGCGCGCCCGGCGCTTGCGCCCCGGTCGGGGCTCGGGTATACCAATTCGCTTCGAGTCGTCCCCGGGACACCGGGGCTGGAGAAGACCATGCCCAAGGCGAAGACCCACAAGGGCGCGGCGAAGCGCGTCCGCGTGACGAAGACCGGCAAGGTCAAGTTCCGTCACGTCAACACCGGGCACCTGCTCTCGAGCCGGTCGTCCAAGCGGCGGCGCAAGAACGGCCGCCGGGCCGTCGCGGCCGCGAGCGACACGCGGGTCGTCCTGCAGCTCCTCGGCGGGGCGCGTCCATAACAACTCCGTAGCGCGCCGACGCCCCCCTCGCGGGGGCCGGGCGCCATCGCGGGCCCTCGCGGGTCCGGAGGATCGTTCGACATGAGGGTCAAGGGTGGGTCGGCGCCGCGCCGCTCGAAGAACCGCGTGCTCAAGGAGGCCAAGGGCTTCTGGGGGCGCCGCAGCAAGTGCTGGAAGATGGCGCTCATCGCCGTCCGGCGCTCGAAGCAGCAGGCCTTCGTCGGGCGGAAGATCCGCAAGCGGGACCTGCGCGCGCTGTGGATCCAGCGCGTGAACGCGGCCTCGCGCCAGCACGGGATCTCCTACAACCGGTTCATCGAGGGGCTCGGCAAGGCGTCGATCGACCTCGACCGCCGCATGCTGGCCGACATCGCCGTGCGGGACCCGCAGGCGTTCGCGGCCGTCGTGCAGGCGCTCCCCAAGGCCTGACCGGGCGCCCGTGCCCCCCAAGGCGCTCGTCGACCTGAGCGAGCTCGACCTCGGGCAGGTCGCCTTCGACGAGGCGGCGCTCGACGTCTACCTCCCGCAGTGCCACGAGATGCGCCAGCTCCACGGCGTGCACGTGCTCGACGTCGAGCGCGGCTTCGCCGTGGGGTTTCGCGACGTGCGCGACGACGAGTTCTGGTGCCGGGGGCACTTCCCGGGCCAGCCGTTCTTCCCGGGCGTCCTGCTCGTCGAGTCGGTCGCGCAGCTCTGCGTCTTCTACTGGCGGAAGGTCGTCGGGCGCGAGCAGGCGCCGGGCCGGGCCATGCTGTTCGGCGGGATCGACGGCGTGAAGTTCCGCGACGCGATCCGGCCCGGGCAGCGGGTCACGATCGCGGTGCTCGTCGAGGAGCTCCGGGTCCGTCGCTCGATCTACAAGGCCCAGGCCTACGTGGGCGACCGCATGGTGTTCGAGGGGCAGATCACGGGGCTCCTCGGGCCCGAGCTGCCCGAGATCTACCGCGACGGGCGCTGACCCGGGCCGTGGCCCACCTGTTCGCGCTGCCCGCGCCGGGCTCGTGGGCCTGGCGCCCCGACCGCGCCGGGCTCGAGGCGATCGTCGGCCTGCTCCGCGACCAGGGCTGGGTCGACCCGCAGGCGGGGCACTTCGCGCTGCGCGGGAGCGACGCGCTGGGCGGCTACCTCGCCGGGACGTGGCGTCGCGACGAGCCGGGCGCGTCGCTGCCCATGCTGCCGCCGCGCACGCTGCGGCTCACGCTCCCCGGTCGCCCGCGCGACCCCGCGGCCCCCGCGACGGGTCCGCTCCGCCCCGGGACCTGCTGCGAGGTCGAGCTGCGCCTGGCCCACGTCCCCGTGGTGCACGCGCTCCCCGCGGCCGGCCGGCTGCCGTGCCCGCGCTGCGGCGCGGACGTCCGCGCGCACGGGCAGGCCGCGGGGCTCACGGCGGTCGAGCAGTCGCTCGACCTGGCCGCGCGCGGCGTCGTGCTCGAGCGCTGCCCGGCCTGCGCGGCCAAGCTCGCGCCCGCGAAGCTCGAGGGCGCCCTGGACGAGGCCGGCGGCGGGGCCGCGGTCCTGCCCGCCCCCGCGACGCGGTTCGCGCTCGCGCTCGAGCCCCACGCGGGCGTGACCCCGACCCCCGACCTCGACCCGGCGCTCGCGCGCGGGCTCAAGAAGGCCACCGGCGTGCGCTTCCGCGGCGCGCTCGGGTAGGCGGGCGTCCGCCCGCCCCCCCCGTCCGGGTGGCGCTCCGCCGCCCGCTGGCGCGCGGCCTAGGCGATCGGCAGGCCGGCGTGCGCGCGCGACAGCTCGTCGTGCAGCGCGACCACGCGCCGCGCGCGCGGGTCCGGATCGCCGTCGCCGAGCGCGCACAGGTAGCGGCAGGCCGCGTGGCCGCGGGCGGCCTCCTCGTAGGCCGCGATCCACGCGGCGCGCTCGGCGCGGCGCTCCTCGCGGACCGGCCACACGCCGGGGCGCGGGCGCAGGTGCCCGGGGATCCCGATCCGCCAGGGCTTCGGCGTGAGCCGCGCGCGGAAGCAGCGCTGCCGGGTGCACATGCGCACGTACTGCCGGTCGGCGCCCACCGCCGCGAAGAACGCCGCGACCTCGGGGGCGCGCGGGTCGAACGTCGCGTGGTCGGCGATCAGGCGGAGGCCGGCCGGCGTCCGGTAGGCCCGGAGGTGCCAGGCCGGGTGCGCGGCGACGAAGGCCCGCGCCCGCGCGAGCGCGTGGCCCTCGGGCCCGCCCTGCGCCCGCACGCGCGCCGCGCGCAGCGCGCGGGCGAGCGGCGTCCCCAGGACCACCACGACGACGGCCGCGCCGGCGCCGAGGAGCGGCGTCCCGAGCAGGCCCGCGGCGACGCCCGCGCACGCGGCGGCGAGCGCGAGCCCCAGCGCGACGCGATCGGGCAGGCCCTCCTCGAGGTCGACGTCCGCGAACAGGACGTCCGGCACGTTG
Source organism: Planctomycetota bacterium (assembly GCA_024711205.1). GTDB lineage: Bacteria > Planctomycetota > J058 > J058 > J058 > JANJTH01. Next base: position 3,622 of record JANJTH010000224.1, read on the forward strand.
AGGCATTGCGCGCCGTAGGCGTTGCGCGTGACGAGCGCGGCCCCGTGCTCTGCGAGGATCTCCTCGCGGATCGGAACGCCCTCGGCCCCGTTGTAGGGGACCTTGGGCTCGCGGCGGTCGAGGCGCTCGCCGGCCAGGATCCGCGCCAGGGCCTCGCGTGCGCGGCCCTCGGCCATGCGGCGCGCGTCCTCCTCGGAGGCGTCCGACCAGCCGAAGCGCCGGACCGTGACCTGGCGGCCGCGGGCCCGCTCCTGCAGCCGCGCCTCGGCCCAGTGCCTCGGGACGATCACGCGATCCCGCCCGCCGGGTCACGACGCGCGCGGCCGGGGACCGGGGTCCCCGGGCCGCGCCGTCGCGGCCTCACTTCAGGAGGTCGGCGACCGCCTTGCGCTCGTCCTCGAGCTCGGCCACGGTCGCGGCGACCTTGTCGACGACCCAGCCCGAGCGCTCGAGGCCCTGCACGATCCGGTAGGTCCCGTCGCCCGGGCACGTGACCGGGAACGACGAGACGAGCCCCGCGGGGACGCCGTAGCTCCCGTCCGACGGCACGGCCATGGACTGGAGCTCGCCCGGGGCGGTGCCGGTGACCCAGGACCGCATGTGCGAGATCGCCGCGTTCGCGGCCGAGGCGGCGGAGCTCACGCCGCGCGCGTCGATGATCGCCTTGCCGCGCTGCTGCACGGTCTTCACGAAGTCGCCGTGGAGCCAGCCCGCGTCGCCGATCACCTCGGCGATCGGGCGGCAGCCGATCGTGCCGTGCTCGGTGTCCGGGACCATGGTCGGGCTGTGGTTGCCCCAGATGAACGCGTTCGCGACGGCGCGCACGGGCACGCCCGCCTTGCGCGCGAGCTGCGCGAGCGCGCGGTCGTGGTCGAGCCGCGTCATGGCCGTGAAGCGCGACGGGTCCAGGCCCTTGGCCGAGCTGTAGGCGATCAGGCAGTTCGTGTTCGCCGGGTTGCCGACCACGACGACGCACACGTCCTTCTTCGCGCCGCGCGCGATCGCGGCGCCCTGCCCGGTGAAGATCGGGCCGTTCGCGCGCAGGAGGTCGCCGCGCTCCATGCCCGGGCCGCGCGGGCGCGCGCCCACGAGGAACACGGCGTCCGCGTCGCCCATGCCCTCGTCGACGTCGGCCGTGCAGACGATCTTCTGGAGGAGCGGCGGGGCGCAGTCCTCGAGCTCCATGCGGACGCCCTCGAGCGCCTTGAGCGCCGGCTCGATCTCGAGCAGCTTGAGGATCACCGGGCGGTCCGGACCGAACACGTCGCCGTGGGCGATGCGGGGCAGGATCGCGTAGCCGATCTGGCCGGCGGCGCCGGTCACGGTCACGACGGCGGGCTTCATGGGAGGCTCCTTTCGAGGCGCCGGGCGGGCGTCGAGCGCGCGCGCGGTCCGGCGACGGGCGTGGAGTCTCGGGCGGCCCCCGGGGAGCGTCAAGCCGGGCCGCGGCGCGCGCGGGGGGCGGCGCCCTGCCGCGCGCGGACCTCGGGCGGCCGTGCCCCCGGCGGCGGACGGCCGGCGGCCATGTTCCCGGCGGCAGAGAGGCGGCGGCCGTGCCCCCGGCGGCGGACCGGCGCCGGTCATGGTGCAATCTCGCGCCCGCGCCGGCCCCACGGCGCGCCCCGGAGGAGCCCGTGACCCGTCCCGACCTCGCCCCGCCCAGGAGGCCGCGCCGCCGCGCGCGCACGGCCCTGGCGCTCGCCCTCGCGCTGCTCACGCCCGCCTGCACGGGGCCGTTCCAGCTCACGTCGTCCGTGCACGAGCTGAACACCGACATGGACAGCAAGTGGACCGAGGAGCTCGTGTTCCTCTGCTTCACGATCGTGCTGCCCGTCTACGAGCTGGCGATCCTCGTCGACGTCCTCGTGCTCAACCCGATCGACTTCTGGTTCGAGCGCTCGGACTAGCGCGGTCCGGAGGGCCCGGTCGGGCGGGGGCGCTGCGAGAACACGGTCACCCACGGCGCGGTCTGGAGCGGCTTGCCGTCCTCGACGAGCCACACGTAGTTCCCGACCGCGATGTCGAGCAGCCCGTCGCCGTCGTGGTCGGCCACGTCGACGGTGGGGTGGATCGCCAGGTGCTTCTCGAGCGCGTGGCGGACCCAGCCCGCGGGCGTCCGCTCGAACCACACGACGGAGTCGAGGTCGAGCGCGCGCTGGGTCGCGGGCGAGACCTGGGGGAGGAACGCGACGGCGACCACGTCGAGGTCGCCGTCGCCGTCGAGGTCGGCCGGGACGGCGCGCTCGCAGGCGGCGAGCGCGCCGATCGGGCGGCGGACGAACGTCCCGGGCGCCGTCTGCTCGAGCCAGGCGACCCCGTGGTAGGGCTTCACGAGCGCGTCGTCGAGCGCGTCGCCGTTCGAGACGAGGACGTCGAGGTCGCCGTCGCCGTCGAGGTCGACGACCTCGAGCCCCGACGTGCCCCAGGCCGGATGCGGCGCCGTGTCGAGCACGCGCGGCGTGAAGCGCAGGCCGCCCTCGTTGCGCCACCACACGACCTGCTCGTGCTCCTGCGAGAGCGCGGCCACGAGGTCGAGCCGCCCGTCGCCGTCGAGGTCGACCGGGACCGCGTGGATCCAGCCGTCGCGCCGGTCGAGCACGCGCGGGGCGAGGTCGTCGAGCCCGGGCCCCGTCCGCTCGAGCACGCGCAGGTCGCCCGGCCCGCGCCAGCCGAACGCGCAGACCACGAGGTCGAGGTCGCCGTCGCCGTCGAGGTCGGCCGCGCGCGCGTCGCACACGCGCGCGAGCCCGTCGGCCAGGACCCGCGGCTCGAACCGGCGCTCGGGCGTCTGGCGGGCGAGGAGCAGGGCGCCCTTCACGTCGTTGCTCGGGTTCATGTCGCCGAGCGCGGGGACGAGCAGGTCGAGGCGGCCGTCGCCGTCGAGGTCGACGGGGCGGGCGCCCACGGGGTAGCGCAGGTCGCGGGCGAGCTGGAGCAGGCGCCGCTCCGCGGGCGGGGCCCAGGGCGCGAGGATCCAGACGGCCCGGGTCCGCATCTCGCTCACGAGCAGGTCGCGCTTGCCCTTCGCGTTGAGCTCGGCCCAGGCCACGTTCGCGACCGCCGGGATCCGACGCTCCTCGAAGGCCCTGGGCGTGTGGTGCGCGACCTCGAACCGCAGGCGCTCCGAGAGGGCCGGCGCGCGCTCGGCCTGGGGCAGGGCGTCGGGGGCGCGCTCGAGGTACCAGGCGAGCGCGCGACGGGCCCCCTCGGCGTCGAGCGGCGTCGCGCCGGGCGGGCCCGGAATGCCGACCATCGTCGGGATCACCTCGGCCCAGCGGGCGCGCGGGAGCGCCTCGGGCGGCGGGAGCAGGTGGCACCCCCCGCAGGCCCGGGCGACCTCGGCCGCGGCCGCGGCGGGGTCGGCGGCGCCAGGCCCGCCGGGACCCGCGGGCGGGCCGCCGGGCCCGGGGCAGCCCACGAGCGCGAGCGCCGCGGCGGCGACCAGGCACCCGAGGCCGCGCGCCCGCCACGCGGTCGCGCGCGCGGGCGG